>NZ_CBFFRL010000071.1:0-23632 GCF_965644215.1 Phytobacter sp. V69 | reverse complement strand
GAACCTAATCCTGAGTGATCAGGTGGGTCAAATTACAACTGCTGTTGTTAAACAAAGGTGGGTCAAAGTTCGACTGCTGTTGACAGCGGTGAGTGCGCAGTGAAATTCAGATGCAAAAAAGCCCCGCTATTGCGAGGCTGTTAATGTGATAACGGATGCATCACCCTGTTACAACAGGCGATTAATGGATTCGTGCTGCTTACGCTGCTCTTCCCGCATGCTTACTGTTACCTCCTGTTTCAGGCACATGTGCGCCGTAGGCTACCATCAACTGCAACAACAAATACCGAATAACTATTGTTACGGAGGGCAATTATCACGTAATGTTGTACCGGTACTCGCATTGCACTATTACTGGACTTATTTGATATACCAGAGGTGAATATGAGCACGGCACAGGCAATAACAGTTCAACAGGCGAGAGACCTGCTTAAGTCAGGAAATTACAGGGAGGTGGAACTTTCGTTTGATATTGATTCTGATGATTTTTTTAACTTTGCTCCCGAGTTTCGTACGGCAGGTGCCACAATTACCAGGAAAGATGGCCATTTTGTTGTGATCCTTCCAAAAATGGACGATTCCATCCCCCGATTCTGACTGAAAGCTATCCACATGCATTACGCCAGACATTCCGTGTATGCCTGGTGTAATGCATGCCACTAACCGTAGTGGCCACGCTCATGCCCTTGAGTTACTTACCCCGGTTCGTCTCTGCTCCCCGTTGGCTATAACCAGTGCGTGCCTGGCTGTCACGCTGCTACGCCGGTGCTTCTTTGCTTATTAACCCTCACCAGATGCAAAGCTGGCTCTCTACGCGGAGACTCGGGCGCTGGTCATTACCCTGCGTTTGCTGCCATCAGGCTGCTGCGGTCTATCCGCTTTAGTGCTTCATAGTACTGCCCTCATCTGATTTTTGGCGCTGTTGTTCGATATCGCGGATGCCCTCGAAATTGTTATTGCCCTGCTCAATGGTGGAAAGCAGCGGCTCAATCCATAAAACAGCCTGGCAGTACGTCAACCCGCTGGCGGCAGCGGTACCACCATCGGCTGAGTCAGGCCCGGTGGAATCGGCGTACATTGCGCTGGCACGTAAACGTTCCGTGTACTCGAGCAACCCACCAGCGACAGCAGCAGGAACAGGCAGATCGCATGTCTTTTCACTGCGTAATATCTCCCGATATTTGATTACCGTTTTTTCACTATTACCGGCTGCAATCGCATTTGCCCGTGCAGCAACCATAGCGGTTTGGTTGAAGCGATTAATGTTGAATGCCTGAGTGGCGATGACCTGCACCTGCAATGCATTGTCGGATTCCAGCACGCGCTTATCACTTTCGGCGGTGCGCAGGTCAGATTTAGCGAACGTCAGCAATACGGACAGAACGGCAATAATCACTACAGCCACCAGGGTGCTGATCAAAGTTGCCCGGCTCACTGGTCTATCCCCCAGCACGCCAGCGCGCTTTCCTGGTCCCGGCGTTCAACCTGACCGTAGCAGCCGTTTTTCTGGCCCTGCGTCAGCCGACAATCTTTACCGCCGTCTTTAATCCACCAGCGGATAGCTTCACATGCCCCCTTACGATCACCGACGTTTATGCGCTGGTAGAACGTGGAGGGGAAGCATTTGCCGGGGCCAATGTTGTACGGGCAAAACGAGGCAATCCCGGCCTTCTGCGGTTCAGTCAGCGGAACGCGGATGTTTTTCTGAACCCAGGCCAGCGCCGCATCGCGCTCTTTCACGTTGACCTGGTCGCATTTTGCTTGCGTCAGCTTCATGCCCTGGCGAACCGGTTTGCCGTCCACCAGCGTGGCACCACGGCATATTGTCCAGATGCCACCGCCATCGCGATAAGCCGTCAGGCTGTTGCCCTCCTTCTCGTTCAGAAACTGATCGAGAATTGTGGGCGCAGATGCGCCCGCAAGGATCAGGCCTACAACCGCAGCGCTAAGTTTATTTCTCAGAGCTGGTGATATAGCCATTAAGCCTGTCCTCCCGCTCTTTACGCCGGTAATACCAGTTCACTGCGCAGGTAATGACGGTGCAGGCGATACCGATGATGATGGCCCAGTCACTCAGGCTCATCCCCGCCACTTTATCCGCAATCATCCAGGCGCTTTCCTTTGTGCTGTCGGCATACGCCTTTGCAGAGACACCGCAGCCCGTTAATGTCGTACCCGTTCCGTATGAAAGCCTGCTGTATATCACGCTCATTCTGGTCATAGCCTCACCTCCGATGATTCGGATGGCGCAGTGGAAGTTAAGGGGATAAAAAAAAGCCTGCTCAAATGAACAGGCTTAATAGGAAATTTAACTCAGAAGGTAGGTGTGGTGCCGGGTGCCTCCCGGTGAACGCTGCTCAGCAACAACGCCCCGATATAACTGATGCCGACTTAACATGCTCAGGAATGCTGAAACGCCCTCCGCACATGGGGATTCACCATGCATATTCCGATGAATCCGACCACTGATTCCGACGCTCAGGATCAATGCTTTTGACGTTGTGAGAATTAAGTTTTGTGCCCTCTGCGAGCACCAGATTAAGCGAAGGGATGATGCTCATTTTTATCCATCTGTTAAGGAGATTTCACAGAGCCAGAATACGGAATCTCTTCTCAGCCCTTTACCAGAGCGGATAAGGACTGGTAGTGGATATCAGGGAGCTTGCTTTAACCCATTTTGAGGCACTTTACTGATGTGATCTTGGTTACTGGAATCAGTGATCTTGGCGTCGGAATCCATGATCGGAACAAATCGGAATCGGCGATCCTGAGTTCGGAATCAGTGATCGCCACAAATCGGAATTGGTGATCGGTTTGCGTCGGAATACGCATTCACCACCCTGACAATGTAAACAGGAGCGTTTCACACTGTCAAATTATTGTATCTGGTCATTATTCGGCACGGATATAAAAAATCCCATAACACGAACGGCAAGTAACAACGAGACCGAAAATAATTATCCGGGGCCTGAAATGAAAAATCCTGGCAAAAACCAGGATAGTAAGGGGGGAATACCTCAATTAATCTTTTGGACAATTTTAGCAAGGTGTTTTTTCTTTTAACCCATACTGCTTGCGTATTCTCTTTTCGAGACTGGAACGGCTTAGCGTTATGTGACCGCGCACTCCCGGAACAAAAAGCCTGAACTCATCTTTCGAAAGCCTTGATACCCTGAATTTCATCCTGACAGACAACACCGACGTCATAACAACACCAGAAAGCATGCAGCTTCAACAATGGGGACAAATATAGTGTTGAAGGTATACCGATTCTCAAAAACTGGTATTGAGCCAGATCAAGACAGTGCTTATCGCATTTACAGTCTACACCTCACCGGAGCTATCACAACCAGACCAGTAGAGGGAGCGGTCCAGCGACCAAAGAAGGCGGCCTCTGCGCAAGCGCCTGCGGATTGGGTTATGAGCCGCCCCAGTGAGGCCTGAATACGAAAAAGGCCCGCCGAAGCGAGCCTTTGATTACGATTACATCAGCTTTTTTATGCCGCACTCAGTTCCAGGGTTTTTCCCAGTGCTGCCAGCGCTTTCTGTATGGTGTCGATTTTGGTTGCGTGTCTCAGGTCGAAAACGCGTGTAATTTCCTGCGGACGGCAATCAATCATCCGGGCTAATTCAGCATTTGAAACGCCCCGCTTCACCACTTCATTTAGCAGCAGAACTTTTGCCGCCACGCTGGCTGGGACCTCAACAAATGCCTCACCCTGAGATGATGGCCCCGGAATCTCACGCCGATCTTCAAAATAAAATTCGAACGCAGTTACCAGAGCGTCTTGAGCCAGTGTAAGCGCCTCTTCTCTGGTAGCACCGCCGGTCATTGCCTCCGGGATATCCGGGAACAACACCGCGCAACCTGTTTCATCACAATCGAACGTTACTGGATATCGCATACTGATTAAGTGAACCGCCGCGAGTACCAGCCCCGAAGGGCTGGTTTTGTTATTTAAGGCCGAGTTGCTTAAGAATCGCTTTTCTCAGCGGCTCCGGTATTTCTTTCCCCGGATGCCTCGGCATTACCGTTTGCTTGCCTTTGAGGGAGAGTTTTAAGTGGTTCGTGCCATCCCTAATCTCAACCCCCTGAGCTACAAGCCACCGCCTGAACTCGCTTTGCTTCACTCCCTCCTCCTGTCTGTTTAACTTGAAATCAAGTATAAACATTTTTGCTTATACAGACAAGGGATTTAATAAACATTTTTGTTTATACCTAAGAAAACCTGCTAGGTAGCGGGTTCCTTTTGTTTGTTATTCAGCGTAAAGCGCACGAATTTCTGAAACAGTCTGATTAAACCTGTCGATTTCAAGCTCTACACCTATGGCCTTTCTTCCGTGCTTTAGCGCCTGCTTTATTGTTGAACCAGAACCCATGAAAAAATCAGCAATGACCTCACCAGGTTTGCTGCTGGCGAGGATGATTTGTTCCAGCATTTCTGCGGGTTTTTCACAGGGGTGTTTACCAGGATAAAACTGTACCGGCTTGTGAGTCCATACATCCGTGTAAGGCACAAATGCAGTGACGGAAAAGAAACGGCGAAGCCCTTTAAACTCCCGGCTGAGGCTTTCGTACTCACGGCTTAATTCGACGTATGAAGCTGACAAAGTGTCATGCGAAGACGATAACAGCGCCCCCTCAATCTTTTGCCTGGCAACATCGGCAAACAGCGCCTGGAGCTTTTCATAATCGGCTTCACCAGGTAATTGCCACTGGCTGTTACTAAACCAGTGTGAGGCCATACTTTTCTTTCCTGTAGCCTCTGCTATTTGCTGAGCGGTTATCCCAAGCGACTGCCTGGCCTGCTGAAAATAGTCGATGAGCGGTGACATGACCTGCTGTTTCAGGGCTGTTATCTGTTTGTCATAACCCGTGTTCTTTGGCTTGCATGGCCCCTGCATATGCTCAGCAAACAAGATGCGTTCAGTGGCAGGGAAGTATGCACGCAGGCTTTCCTTATTACAGCCATTCCAGCGCCCTGATGGTTTTGCCCAGATAATGTGATTAAGCAGGTTGAAGCGCGTCCTCATTAACAATTCGATGTCCGCTGCCAGTCGATGTCCGCAAAATAAATAGATACTCCCGGCAGGCTTCAACACTCGCCAGAACTCAGCAAGACACTTATCAAGCCATGTCAGATAATCACTATCACCCGACCACTGACGGTCCCAGTCCTGCGGCTTCACTTTAAAATAAGGTGGGTCGGTGACAATCAGATCGACAGAGTTATCAGGGAGGGTAGCGACAAAGTCCAGGCAATCACCGTGGTATAAAAAAGAACTGGATATTTTTACAGTATTTTCCATAGATCAGTAAGCTTAACTCTGGTAGGCTCACTACGCTTTTGCGCTAAAGCAGTGGGCCCTGGTTCGCTTGTGATCTCAACCATGAGCGAATGGCTGGTGTGGTGCTACAACACCCACCAGCCGCCCATTTTCACAGCAGGAATGCCACCATTACTGGAGGCGCTTGTAACATCCGAATTGATAATCAGACAGCCCCGCCAAAACCAACTGAGTAAGTATTAACTGACAGCGCTCACGGCTAAGGTGTGTCTTTTGCGCCATCTCACCCACGGTCAATGACTTTGCCCTTAATTCTTTAAATACTGCCCTTGCCTCTTCCGTCATATCCTGATGATTTAGCATGTCTTTTACCCTCTCAACTCAACGTTGCATAGAGATAACTCTGCTTGGTCAGGACAGCAAGATGTCTTTGCCAGGGCAATAAAAAACCCGCTCGGTGGCGGGTTTATTAACTTTGAACATACAATGCCCATCGTTAATGTCAAATATACACAAAAACGGCAACATTGCAAGCATCGTGAAGCTAAATTACGCGATATTCATCAAATTATCATTTCCAGTGACTCTTTTAAGCTGTGAGTTCGAATAGCTTTCTTCCTGAAAACATTTTGTCACCAGCTGCTCATAGAACGGTTTCCAGCTATAGCGCCAGGTGCGATCAGGGAGGCTTGGCAGTTCAGAGAAAATGCCACGGTAAGCCACAGACGATTTCGGGCGGCTGTAGCCTCTCCCCTCGCATCGCTTGCATTCTTTGTACACAGGCACCCCCTGAAATTCTGTTGCTTTGCGATCAAGGGTTTTACCCGTTCCACCACACTGGCAGCGCTTACTGATCTGGCCGGTGCCGTGACACTTGTCACAGAGGACATGCTCAATGCTTTTGACTTCACGGGTTTTCTCAAAGTCGGAGGGGGATTGCCCAAAGTCTTTAGCCCACTGAGGAAGGCGCATTGTGTAATGGCTTTTCGTCACCATGCTGGTCTTTTCCACCAGGCGTTTACCGTGGCACTTCGGGCAGTCAAAGGAGTCAGCAGCAGATGATGCGTAATCGTTGTAGGCGAATTTAGCCAGAATGCGCATGCATAACGGGAACTTCTTACCACACAACCGACGAACCGCGAAAGGAGCGGCCTCTTTAGCGTACTCAGAGAGCCATGATATCGCCGCGTCTCTGTCCTGCTTGCTGACACCAGCTTTGCCCAGGTACATCGCCAAACCAATTCCCGCGTCAGCCTGGGTCATCCCCAGCGCCGCCATTACATCTGTTACTGTTAATTGCTCACTTGCCGTAGCGCGAACGCTGTCGGAAATATGCATACCCTTCGGTGCGAAAAATTTAACAATATTATCCAGGTCCATACGTGTCTCCACTCCACTACGCCAGCACGCCAATTGCCGCCGCTCTTTGTACGGTTTTGATAACCAGATCAGTCTGGCTACCGTGTTTTTCTTCCCATTTCTTTGGGTCCGCATGTAATTCACGGTGATCCGCTCTGCACAGCGGTATCGCGAATAAATCATGGGCTTTTGTTCCCATACCTCCTTGACCATGTCCTATCAGGTGATGTGCATCATCTGCAGGCTGACCACATGCCACGCAGGGCTGAGTCTTAACCCACTCAAGGTATTTAGGCAGTAGTAACCTTGATTCTTTAGGTCTCCTCATTTGCGCGTTTGGTGTGTCGGGATCGATTTTTAACTTCACAACTCTTTTGGCTGTCTCCTGCACAATCTCAGAGGGTCCGCGTGTTGGCACCAGATCGGCCTCTCTGGTCACTGAATGAATAACCGGTTTCGGTAGTCGCAGAATCTGACGTGCTGCCGTCTCTGGAATCGCCTCAACCAGCCCATTGTGGGCCAGCCACCAGCACAGCTCGGGTAATGTCAGGGCGTGGGTATCGTCGAAACTCAGTTCCCGGCGCACCGTTGAGAGGATGTAGGCAGCGCAGTTCGCAAGGGCGATTGTCTCCAGTGCGCTGGTATGCTGATCGCGGAGCAGGTTGTCACAGTGCCAGCACAGACGGATTGCTCCAGGAACGTGGCGCATCGTGGTGATGCTCTCCATGTGCCAGGACTCATGCGGCCACTGGCAGGATTTTTCACGTAGCAACCAGTCCTCCAGCCCAGAAAGACCCCCAGCGCGTTGTAATACCGCTTCGTTGGTGAACACTGAACGTAACGCCGGGTCTTCTGCCAGTGGCTGTTCTGCTGGCGGGATTTCACCACTGGGCAGATCGGCCAGTCGCGCGGGCTCGTTTTCAATTAGCATGCGCCCACGGTTAAAATATGGCAGCAGGCGCGAGCCAGGTTTAAATGCAATAACTCCCAACTCAGGAATGAAGATCGGATTCAGCAGCGCTCTCACTCAATACCACCTTTTGCTTTGTGTGCCGCCCAAAGCCCACCAATCCACTGCACACCCTTAGCAGTGAACCGGGCCTGACTGAATGCGTAGTTCGATACCTGCGTGGTGCCGGTCTTTACTTCAAAGCGCCCCGCTTCGGTGTGGTGATGGTATGGGGTGAGGATATTGTTCAGCCGATACATGATCCGATTTTCCAGGAGGAATAACCGAAACTCAGGCTCTTTGGCATTAAGCAGTTTCGCAACCTGTCGGAACGTCATCGAACCAGTGGCTGTGACGTAACGATCTACAAATTCTACTTTCGGCGCGGCAACCGCCAGTTCATTCACCAGTTGCTGTTTTTGCTCAGCAAGATCAGCAGCGAGACGCAAGGCCTCTGGTAGTGACTGTGGCACAGCAGGTGCTTTTGCCTCTTCAAGCTCCAGCCAGCGATCGATAATTCTCTTGCGCAGCACCACGCTGTAACCAGATACCAGGGTCAGGCACAAATCTTTTGGCAAATGGAAACAAGGGTAAGACCTGCCCATATCATCCCGGTAATCTCCCCAAATCTGGGGAGATTGAATATTGAGCTGATCCAGCATCGACCTGATATCTCGACATACATGGTCATGACGCTTTTCACACAGTCCAGCAATCTCCAGGCTGCTCATGGCAGGGAATCCAGGATCATTTTTTACATTGATTAACTGTTGCATGGTCTTCTCCACTTTTCAGGCGGCTGCACCCGCCGGGTAATACTTGCTGATCTTGATTTCAACCTTCCCTTTCGCTACTATCGGCGCCGACTCCACCAGCATGCGCTTTACCTGGTTGTCGTCTTCCCACACCCCGGCATGGGTCAGCGCATCAAGCAGCCCTTTGCGGCGGTTGTCGGGTGGATACAGCATGATTTCCACCGCACACAATGAGCTGGATGGCTTTGGCAGGCGACGCAGTTGGTCAATGATTGCCGCGCATGCCTCACTCTGGAAACGCCTTCCGGCCTCACTGATTAGATGCCTACCTTTCAGCTTTCCTTTGTTCGGGGCGCGCCAGTAGGTGTTCACGCTTGGCGGGAATGGCAATGTCAGCTTCATAGCGCGGACCCTCTGAGGATGGCAACAATATCAACTGCTGTTTCACGCGTGCTGCCCTTGCTGGATATCGCGCGGCGGGCATTTACGTGATGCAGTTCGAAAGCGTGCTGCTCATAAAGCTCGATGATGCGAGGTGCGGTAGAGTTGCTGATCACCACTGTTGCCCCTCGCTGGTGAGCAGCAACGCAACATTCTGTCAGAGCGATCTGGTCATCCCATTTGAAGCCACCAGCCGCGTACCCGGTAAATCCATCTTTGCCCGGTAATGGCTCATACGGTGGATCGCAGTAAACAACATCCCCTTCACCTGCCAGCGCCAGCGTTCTGCGGAAACCGGCATTCAGGAACAAGCAGTTGTGAGCCATCCCGACAAATGCCTGAATCTCTTTCTCAGGGAAATACGGGGCGCGGTATTTACCAAAGCCTACGTTGAACTGGCTATCGAGGTTGTACCGGATCAGACCGTTAAAGCAGTGACGGTTGAAGTACAGCAGCGCCGCTGCACGTTCAGGACCACCCATTAGCTGGCTGTTGAACTCATCGCGCAGCTTGCTGTAACTCTCTGCGTTGTTCAGCAGGGAGAACATGCGGCGGGCATGCGTTACAACCTGATCCGGGTCCACCGCCAGCATCTGGTAGAGGTGGATCAGGTCGGCGTTGACGTCAGCCAGCAGGAAGTTTGCGTGTTTGTCCGAGTTCATGAACACCGAGCCGCCGCCCACAAACGGTTCAATCAGCCGCTTACCTGCCGGGATAAGGCGATCAAGTTCGGGCAGCAGGGAGAACTTACCGCCAGCCCATTTGAGGAATGGCCGCGCCAGGTACGCGGCGCGGGCTCCTCTTTCGGGATGGCTGCAGCAATACGTTCACCAATCCAGCGCATGACCGGTACAGCCATTGAATTGCCGATGGCTTTATAACGCGGACCATCAGGGCATTCAGCGGCAACTTTTCCACGCCATGCGATCAGGGTGTGATTATCGGGGAATCCCTGTAAGCGCTCGCATTCAACCGGAGTGAGACGGCGAACCTGCGTGCCCCATCCAATAGCACCAACTCCCAGCCCTGCTCGGCCGCCATTGGGGGTAAGTAGAGCATTTGCAGTACCGTCACTGCGAACTTCCACCGTGGACCCTTCATCACGCCCACGAATGGCTAAAGTGAAGGGTTCTGTAATGATGGCGTTTTCCTGGCCGAAATTACGCCCGATATTATGAGCAAACTCTTTGTTTACGCCGGGGTCTTGTGTGCCGTGAACTGCAAATGTCTCTGTATCGAAGTCCATGCGTACACCATGCGCGGTGCATGCTGTGGCCATGTCAATGCTTCCGGTAGTGTTGCCACCGCCATACGCGAGAACGTTCATTCCTCGGTCAGCGCAAGGTGATGAGTCGTGTCGTGTCGTGCCGTTAATGTTCCTGCCATTTCCGACCCGTATTGTGTTTCGCTTACTAAGCCAGCACCGCGCTGCGCGAAAATCTCTTGATTGCTCTGCCCGATGCCGCCTTCATTGTTTGACTGGTTCAACGTAGGGTGCGGATTTACTGGGTTGTCCCAGTGACTACCGATTTTAGGGCGACTTCCAGCATCCGTGGTAACTGACGCTTGCGGTTCTCTGCGCGGCGGAGTATCCCGGCGCACGCCGTCGAACTCAAAAAGTACCGCTGCGGGATCAAATCCACTTCGAGCACTTGCGACAACGAACACACGTTTGCGGCGTTGTGCCACTCCGAAAAATTGAGCGTCAAGCACTCGCCAGGCGACAATGCGCGATGGTCCATACACACAACCAGCGTTCGACCATTTTCCCCCTGCTGGCTGCAGTTCGCAGTCTTCTCCGGCAAGCGCGCCAATAAAGCAGCCGAAGGCGTTGTCTTTGCTGCTGAGGACGCCGGGGACGTTTTCCCAGACGATAATCGCTTCTTCTTCACCGCTGTCACGGCGTTTGTCGTCGATGGCATCTGCCAGCTCCACATATGAAAGGGTTAACTGCCCGCGCGCATCGGCGAGCCCATTACGTAAGCCGGCAATACTGAACGCCTGGCACGGAGTGCCGCCGACCAGAACATCAGGCGCTTCAACCGAACCGACACGAACTGCAGCCGCAATTTTTGTCATGTCGCCGAGGTTGGCGACTTCTGGCCAGCGCTGCGCCAGAACAGCAGACGGGAATTTTTCAATTTCAGAAAACCATGCAGGCTTCCAACCCAGCGGCTCCCAGGCAACCGAGGCGGCTTCAATGCCACTGCAAACTGATCCGTATCTCATGTGCGGAACCCCGCGTTGTCAGGGAGTGAGTAATCAACCTGATCGTGAATAGCCTTGAATGCCGAGTCGTTTTTCGGCTTACGGTGGCTATCCCAGGTTTCCCGCGCAGGTCGGTCTTTGGCATTCCAACGAACGGCACTATGCAGATAGCCTTCGAACTTAGTCGGCCTGAAAAGCGTGGTGGGCTGCATATAGTCGTACTGCGTGGTGCCTTCCCAGTGCACGTGCTTGTAGTCGACCATCAGGATCATGTCTTCAACGGTGTGACCTTCACGCAGCCTGGCGCGGATGTTCTCCAGTGAGGTTTTGCTCTTCTGAAATTTCGAACCAGCCACAGCGTTGAGATGGTTTAAAACCAAAATGGCCTGGTCAGTGATCAACACTTCGGGATCGGGTTCTTCCACCACTTCGCCGTCGGGTTGCCCTGCAACCTGACAAGGGGGTTTTATATCCTGTGTAATCTCATGAGTATTCTCTGTGTAATCTCCTGTAAGAAAGTTTGTGGGATTCCCGCTGGCTTGTTCGTGGGGTTCCACCATTCTTGTTTGCGGTGCATCCCCATTCTTGTTTGTGGTATTACCGCAATCTTGTTTGCGGGATTGCACCAATCCAGATTGCGGCGTTTCCACATTCTGGATACTCCGCATTCTGGTTTTATCCTGGCTAATCTTCTTCGCAGGCTTTGTTGTCTCTACAAGTAGAGCCTCAAGTCGTTCTGCGTTGATACGGTAATGCATAGTCGCAGGCACGCCGCGAAGGTCCTCTTCAAGCACGCCAAGCGCAATAAGACGCTTACGCGCAGTCTCTTGCTCGTCGCGAGTCAGAGCGGTCTCGCTCGTTATATTGGCCTGGGTTTTGTACATCCAGCCGCCATCCATGCGGTTGTGCCAGTAAACCATCTGAGAGAGAAATACAGCCGCAACCGGACCTGCTTTAACCTTTCCAACTTTGAGCTTGGCAAAGGCAGGGTTATAAGCAATTGGGCGATCAAGTAGTTGAATTATGGTGCTCAATCCCGACCTCCCTGCAATGCATGCTTGCCAGTGAACCTCATAGCTAGGAACATGAACGCGGGATGAACAGCAACTGAGGCGACACAGCAAAAATAAGGAGATGAAAAGTGATCTACCAACTTTTGGCTAACAGTAGCAGCGGCGATGGCTCCTATGACGTGACCATCAGCGACCAAAGCGGAAATCTCGAAATAGAATGCACTTGCATGGCGGGCGACATGGGTACGATGTGCAAACATCGTATTGCAGTTATTACGGGAAAATATGCGAACATCATCGATATTGACGACCCAGAAAATACCGATGCCAGGTTGGCAACCGAGCTCATTGCTCAACATGGTGTTACAGCGCAATACATTGCACTGGCCAAAGAACTCGAAGATCTGAAAAAGAGATTCAAGGTTGAGGAAAAGACCATCAAATTGAGAATTAATGCCCTGGTAGGCTAAGTTCTCGATTGAATTTTTTTTCATTAAGTTAGCTTTCATCCCTAGCCTCTATCTCTGTGAAATATTGCAGGAATCTGTCGAGAGGGCTAAAGCATTCGGGCTTATACCCCTGAGCTTCTCGGAGGTAGATAACGCGGTTGCTTTCTGGCTCCCAACGGATAACCCGAACAGGGATTCCGTAGTGGTCTCTGAAATGCCGGTTGATGTTGCGCATAGCTGAGCCTCCACCTCTCGCCGCCAGTCACCCACAGCCCACTTGGTAAACTCGTGGGATACAACCGGGCGTTCACCTGGTATATTTACCGCATAGCAATACTCGACCTTCGTTTTGCCACCAGGCATCGGCAGCGCAATCAGTTGCGAGCGGCGGTACGGTGTTGTTAATATGTTCATGCGTTAGTTCTCCACTTGATTACGACACGCCACGACGCCCGGAGCTGCACACTCGCGGGCGTCACCCTTTTCTGGCTCGCAAAAAACCCGATACACCAGCGTTGAATGCTCCTGGAGTTTTGAAATCGCCAGGTACAGTTCATCGTCAATCGCTGCACGTTCGTGCGGCTCTATCACACCATCCTCAATCGCTGCCCTTATCTGCTGCGAGTAACTGGTGATCTGCTCAATAGCCTCCAGCAGGCGCTGATTGATATCGGCATTGTCGACCTGCTCAACATCTGTGAGCGGCACGAAGACGCCACCTGATGCGCGAGCTACTGCATGCGCCACGTGGTAAGAGCCACCAGCCTTTTGCAGTAACGTTGCCCAACCCAACGGGAAGATTTGATTTCCATGAGAGCGAAGCCTATTGATAAGTGAGTCCTCAGTTGTACCGTCTTCACCGGGATTTTCTTTTTTACCAATCCAGCTAACAGCCTCTTCATATCCACCATGCAGATCCGCGATGACCTTTTTCACAGCGGTCGAATACCACTCTGGTTGCATTCGGCTGCGCCAGCTTCCTTTATCACCCACGATTAACCCCTTGATTCTGTGGTTATGCTTATGCAGCACTTGCGTTAAGATTCTCGCTACTTAGTAAGGAGTCTCCGACTGAGGCAAGAATATCCTCAGCGCTAATCTCCCCATTAGTTGCAAGAGAAATTTTTGGGATGTACTGAGATCGAATGCCGCCGCCGTGCAACCACTTACTCACCGCCGATTGATCGACTCCGACCTTTTCGGCTAAATCTTTTTGAGAGCCAACTATTGTTATGGCTCTTTGGATTATGGTGTTCATACTTCTCCTCCTATGACTTAGTCAAGGTGAAATATGACTCATGTAATAATCAAAGTCAATTATCTTGGTAATTTGACTGATAATGACTTAGAGAATATTTTCATCGCATGAAAAAAATAAGTGATCGCCTTCATTTGGCTATGCAGAAAACCGGGCTCAGTTCGCAAACTGAACTCGCGCTGCGCTCAGGTGTAAACCAATCAATAATTTCGAAAATCCTTGCTGGAAAAAACGAGACGTCAAAGTACTCAGGGAAACTAGCGGCGGCTTTAGGGGTAAGCGCTGATTGGCTTATTAATGGCGCTGGAAGTATGGATGGGGGAGATGCAACTTTAGAAAAAATTGATTTCTCTACTCTAGTACCCGTTTGGAATGAGGCGGGACAAACAGATGATTCTTTTTCATGGTCAGAAAGGGTACCAG
This sequence comes from Phytobacter sp. V69, assembly GCF_965644215.1. Lineage (NCBI taxonomy): Bacteria > Pseudomonadati > Pseudomonadota > Gammaproteobacteria > Enterobacterales > Enterobacteriaceae > Phytobacter > Phytobacter sp. V69. Next base: position 9,488 of record NZ_CBFFRL010000071.1, on the reverse strand, counting down.
ATCACTACCGTGCATACCTTTTAAGAAAAAATAGCGGAATTAACAATATATCGGCAGGTTCAGTTGTCCTTGTAGATCCTAACTCTACTCCAGGAACTAATGATCTTGTTCTGGCTGTCATCAAAAACGATGTTTCGATTTACCGCTACCTCACAGGTGGTTTGAATCATGGCTTTTTAGCTGTCGATGACGAGAGGGTGCCATTGATCGAAATCACTGAGCCTGAATGGGTTAAGGGTGTAGTAGAACAGGTTCTAATTCGAAAAATTCGGTAATAAGAAAACCTGGCGTCTTCAATTGTGGTTGCCACATACAGCCCAGATTCTTTTCGTTTAATCAATAGCCCCATCTGATCCCCCTTTTGTAGCCCTGCCACCAAAACTCACTTTTCACTTATACAACTGTATAAACATATAGTAGTTTATGCAGTTCACAGAAGATAACAAAATTTCCTAATCCTAATCATCCCCGCTTTATTATCTATGTAATATTTATTTCGAATCCTATTGACATAAATTATTACTCAAGTCATAGTTAATCCCATCAACAGCGAACAGGCAGGACGCCCACGAAGTAGCCGCCGATGGCGTACGAATAATCGGATGATTCGCTGACAGGTATCTTCGGGAGGGGTTACGGCCTGGTTGACTACCAGGCACCAGGATCACTTGGTGAACACGTCCCCCGACCAACCCTCGGGGCACCAGGCAGAAATGACGTAGGGCTGCTGACCAGTCATCAGCACCCCGCCCGAAGATACCTTGTTCTAGCAGTACGTCGTATGGCACATGCGTCGCAGCGGTCCAAAGATTTCCCTTGAATGCATTGTGATCTGTGGGTAGCCGGAATTTGCAAGCTAATGCGTAAGCACGACAACGACTCACCATCGTGGCGATACGGTGTGACACCTCGGAAGAGACGAGGCCATAACAGGCGAGAGCATTCAAATGAGATTGCGCACTTGCGAAGGGGTTCGATTCCCCTGAGTGCTCTCACCGTTGTGGCGTCCTCAAGCGAGGTGCAACGCTAGCAGGGAGATAAGACCCGATAAAGCGGCTGGGCAGTCTGCTGATTGCCAATACCAAAACACGGCGTTCGGGAAGTAAGCAGGGGTAGCGCCCTGGTGTCACAACAGCACCCTTGTGTGAGAGAACGAAGCTGCTGCGCTTGTCGCCAACGGAAAGAATAGTTGGAACAAACAGCCCCGGAGGCAACCGGGACCACAATCAAAGAGCGCGGGCGTTCAAAACTGTAATCGACGCGGTGCAGCCGTCTTCTCCATAGCGGCCCTGCGCAGGTAAACCCGGTACCTGCACCATAGCGTGGATGGTTCGCTCTTTTTGATTGTGGTGAATTGCAGCCCTTTGAGGCAACCAGAAGATAAGCGACTGGCACCACAAACATATCGCTGGAAAGCGATAGCTGAGTAGTTTTTTGGGCGGTAACACTGTTTTCCCGCTGTGTCCGATGTTACCGCCCTCTTTTTACGCAACACACAAGAGCATCACCGATGCGACGGCCCATAACCCAATCGCTTCGTGTGGTTCCTGACCGCAGGTGCTCTTCTGTGTTGTGTGGAGAACTAACGGCGGTTGCAGCCGCTTTTTTATAACCTAATTCATTTTATTAATCGCCACTGGCGAGGGCTTCTTACAACCCAAAAAACAGTGCGGTGCAGCGCGTAATGGAGAATTAACAATGTCATTTATTCAGACCCTGAGCGGGAAAAAGTTCGACTACATTCACTCTACCGTTGACGATATTGATATCGAAGATATTGCCAATGCTCTCTCTAATATCTGCCGTTTCGCTGGTCATGTTCCTGAGTTTTATTCAGTGGCTCAGCATTCAGTGCTTTGTAGCCAAATCGTCCCGCCGGAATATGCGTTTGAAGCGCTGATGCATGACGCCGCCGAAGCGTATTGCCAGGACATTCCGCAACCGCTGAAACGCCTGCTGCCTGACTATAAGCGTATCGAAGATCTGGTTGATGGGCTGATTCGGGCGAAGTACAACCTGCCGTTAGAAATGTCTCCAGTTGTGAAATATGCCGACCTCACCATGCTGGCGACCGAACGTCGCGATCTGGAAATCGACGACGGTACACGCTGGGCCATTCTCGACGGTATCCCCTGCTCCGACATTATCCAGATTGTCCCGCAGCGCCCTGGTCAGGCCTTTGGATTGTTCATGAACCGTTTTAACAAACTGATGGAGATCCGCAAATGCGCATGAGCAAAGGACAATTACTTGATGCCGCTCATACAGCGGCTAAATATCTCCCGACGCCGTCCGCCGACATTATGAACGAACTAGCTAACCGCCTGGACACCACCAGCATGGCATTAAGCGAATCACTGGAACAGCGTAAGGCGCTGGCAGTTGATAACAATTTCCTGCTGGGTCTGGCCGCACGTGAACTCAGCACATCATGGCTTCATAACCGCGCCATGCTCGGTATGCAGGCGGTTTTGCTCTGCCTGTCACAGGGTGACATCAAGGCGGCGCGTGACTGGCTGGAAGGTACGACTGATGAAGCCGTTGCAGAAATGCCAGACGACATGACACCGGATGGCTTACAGCTGTGGTATGACGGTTATATGCGCAGCAGCGATGGTAAGAATGGTTTCCTGACCCGCGAGCAGGCCCTTGTCGAGCTAAGCAAGCGTATACCAGCCACCGACGAGCAAATTACAGCCCTGCGAGCGGAAGTCCGCAATCAGGCTCGCAAAGAGGGGGCAATCTTTGCGGCAAACCGAATGCTGGCAGCATGGGATGCTGGTTTTGTTGACGACACGCCGGAAAATGCCGCCGATATCGCCCGAGCAATCATCGCATCCACTGAGTTTATGGATGATGCACCAGAGGGAGATTTTGACCGCTCTTTCTCTGATGAGATGCTCAAAGCTATCTCCCGCCAGCTTCGCGAGAGCAAAGAAGGGGCCACCAGCAATGGCCGCTAACTCTTTCAAACTCATGTCCCGTTCTGGCGTTATCAAACGCGCCGATACCGGGATGTTTATCAGCCTCAACGATATTCATGTCAAAGAAGGCTTTAACAAGCGCGACGATGACGAACGCACTCGCCTGGCAGATGACGCTCTTTTTGACTACCTCATGAATGGCGGCACCGTTCCCCCGCTGGAGGTTGCCGCGCGTGATGACGGTGGCGTTTGGGTTGTAGAAGGACACCGCCGCCGTCGCTGCTATGAGCGATGCCGCGATGCTGGTAAACCCGTCGACCGCATCCACATCGTGCCATTCGTTGGTAATGACGTTGAGCGTCTGGCACGCGTGATGACCAGTAACAACCAGTTACCCCTCACCTCACTGGAGCAGGCGCAGGCGCAGGCGCAGGCGCAGGTAGTTAAAGAACTGGCGACCACATTCAACCTGACGACTCAGGAAATAGCGAAGCTGGTTCATAAGTCGGTCCCTACGGTTGAGAAGCTGCTCACCCTCGCCACTGCTAACCATGATGTTCAGCAGATCGTAAAGAATGGCGAAGTGTCAGTAGGGGTTGCCGTTGAGCGGGTTCGCGAACATGGCGAGAACGCCGGGAAGGTTCTGCAACAGGATCGGGCCGTCGCCGCTGCCGCTGGCAAAAAGAAAATCACCAAAAGGATTATCGCGCCGGAGATCAGCGTTAAAAGCGCTCGCCGCCTCGTCGAACTGATCAGCCTGGCTGGTATCGACGATAAAGGTGTAGTCACTCTGGAAGGTCTGGCACTGGTAGAGGTGCTGGCAATTGTTGATGAGCATAAAGCCATTTCAGCGCAGAGGGAGAAAACTCTATGAGCGAGCAATTCGACCATGACGCGGCGTTGGATTTCGATCTCTTCGCTGGTGACTTCGGCGATTCGGATGATGTTGAACTTTCCAACAAAATCGTCACTGGCCGTGGTGAATACATCTGTTTTATTTGCTACGGGAACATTGTTAAAGGCGAAGTTCATCGTTCGGCAGTGCATAAATTTGACGGTGAGATCATGTCATACCGCGTTTGCAACGAGTGCTGCAAGGCGATGGCCAGCAGCGTTAATTACGACTGTTCGGATGACGACGATGATGGTCAAGGTCCAATTGACGCACGTTATGCGCTGGGGTACTCACGTCGCGAGAGCAAAGGAGCGCACTCATGAGCACGAAAAACAAAATCAAGCATCCGGCAATCCGCTACCACGGCGGAAAGTTCCGCCTGGCATCATGGATCATCGAGCAGATGCCAGATCATGTTTGCTACGTTGAGCCGTTTGGCGGTGCCGCTGGCGTACTGCTGCAAAAAACACGCAGTTATGCCGAGGTTTATAACGACCTGGATGGCGAAGTGGTGAACCTCTTCCGGGTGCTGAGAGACCCGGTAATGAACCAGCGGTTGCAGGATGCATGCATCCTTACGCCTTATTCCCGCGATGAGTTTTGCGCTGCTCGCGAAGAAACCACCGATCCGGTAGAGCGTGCTCGCCGCATGGTTGTTCGGGCATGTATGGGATTTGGTTCTGCTGCCGGCATCGGTGGCACGTCAGGTTTCCGCAGTGACAGCAAGCGCAAATACGCTACTGCTTCACACCTGTGGGAGCGTTACCCGTCAAACCTGGCTGTTATTTGCCAGCGCCTGCAGGGTGTCATTATCGAAAACAAAGACGCTTTGGAGGTGATGCGCGCCCACGATGCAGAAACCACTTTGCACTACATCGACCCGCCATATGTGCCAGAGACACGCGTCCAGGGTAACCGCTACTACAACCATGAGATGACAGCTCAGGGCCATGAGCAATTGCTCGCAGTGGCCAGAACGATGCAGGGCATGGTGATGATAAGCGGTTACGACCACGACGTTTATAACGACGTGCTGATCGGCTGGACGAAGACGACAAAAGAATCGCGTATCAGCGCGGGGCGCGGTACCAAAGTCCGAACCGAATGTCTCTGGATTAACCCGACAGCACAACAAGCGGAGCGTGCAGCATGACTAACGAACAGATTCAGGCACTCAAAGCGGCTGCTGAGAAATGCACATCGATGTTGGCTAGCGTTGATACCAACATGGCCTATGCACATTTTATGGCTCTGGTTGAGCCGGAAATCATCCTCTCCCTGCTGGCAGAGCGTGAGGCTGATAAGGCGCTGATTTCATTTAACTCCGAAATGTTTCGCGCTGCGGACAGAGACATAGCAGCGTTCCGAAATCGCATCGCCGAACTGGAAATTGAATCATCGGTTAAAGACGCCTCCATCCTTGAGCTAAAACAGCAATATCAACGATTACTGGAGGCCCGCACAATCACCGTTGAGTTGCCAGAGGCTGCAACAGAAGGCGGTAAAGGGTATCGCCAGAAGGCTATATGGGTATTGCGCGAAGCCTGCGTCGCCGCTGGTGTCAATTTGGAGATTAAACAATGATAACTTTTACAAAAGAGCAACTTATTGAAGAGGCGAAATACAACTTGGAGCATTGCTTCTGCTCTGAAAAAACAAAAGTTTTAATGGATATAGCTATCGCATCCTTAGTTGCTAAACCTGTAGGCCTTTTTGCTCATCGAGCGGGGGTATGGGTCGAACTATGCCAGGGTGACACATTTGAGCATCCTGACGGAACACCACTGTTCGCTGGCATCACCCTGAAAGTGGGAGGGGAGTGAAGATGTCAAAGCGCAAACCACCACGTAGGACAAAGCATGATTACCTGGTGACTTTCATTAGCCACGTTGGCAGCAACAACGCCACCAGCCACCGGACGATAAGCATGTCCGCGCCCTTTGGCGCTAAGGACGTTGGCCCTATCGTTAATAAGCTGGCGGAGTGGAATCCCGGTTACACCGATATCGTTATCACCAACGTTTTCTACTTGGGGAAATCCTGATGAAACACGAACTGAGCAAAGAGCGTCGCGCCACACTGCGGCAGCACCCGGAGTTGATAACGCGTGATGAGGTCGTTGCACTCCTGGCGGCGCATGAGCAAGAGCCTGATATCTACCTCTGCCCAGTTACGCGTGGTGGTGAGCAGTTGTTTTCTCCGTGCGGGCGAGATTACCCACGGGGACGCGGGTACTACACCTACCCCGCGCCATCAATCCCGGCAGCGCCGGATAGCAAACAGGTGGACGAATTAACAATGTGGGTAAAACGATTAGCCCATTCGTTAAAAAATGCCAATCCAGACAGTAAGTTGCATTCTAATGCAATGGACTACTTGAATCGGAAGGGACTCATTGGCGTGGAGGATATATTGCGATGATTCCAGATAAAGACCTTACCGACGATGTGCTGGATGAAATTATCGCCGGGGCTAAAACTGCAATGGAGCAATATCTTGCCTTGTCGCTTAAAGCTGAGCGAGCAGCAATATCGGCATCGGTGCCGGATGAATGTCCGTATTCAGTGATTGAGTCTGGTGTGAAAGCATGGGAAGAATTTGAAACAATTGAGGATATATCTCGCGTAATCTGGAACGCCTGCCGCGCTGCCATGCTCCAGTCTGAACCACAAAACGCACCGCAAAATATTCCTGAAAATATTCCGGCTGGCTACGTGCTGGCACCGGTTGAGTTGCTTTCAGACCTGCGTGATTTTGCACACCCTGAAATCGAAAAATATTGCCAGATGTGGGCTGGTCGTAGAGATGCAGAGTTCCCTACTATGCGGAAGATAATTTCAGATGCAGATGAGCTGCTCGCCGCAGCGCCGAAGGGGGTGTGATGTGGCGACCAAAGAACAGGTTTTTGAAAAACTCGAATCGCTCGTAACCGATGCGTACCAGTTTGCATGCTCCCTCGATATCGGCGAAGAACGCACGGAAGCGTTTGAACTGTATGAGGCGCTTCGCAGGATGCAACGCCGTGGCGCGGCATCTGAAATGCTGGCTGCTACCAATCCGCTTATTCAGCCTGGCATGATGGACTACGGCAGTGATTGCTACGAAGACTGGGGTGACGACGAGGACGACGACTGATGCCCAGCAAACTGAAACAGCGGCGCTTGCGCCGCCTTAAATCAGATGTTGCCTGGTGGCGCGATGAGGCCAACGACTGGAAGAAAATCGCCCTAGAGCACGCCGCCGAAATTGAGCGACTGAAAGGCCAGGTGATTCACGTAGTGATGCCAATGATGGTGCCACCAGCAGTGATTGAAGGTATGAAGGCCAAGCGCGTAGAACATGCGTTGTGCCTCAAATGCAATGAAGGGTTGCGCGGTGGATGCACTGCTTGCGCTTACAACGATCGATAACCGGGTGCAGCCGGTAGTGGAGGAAAAATGAGCACTGATTTCATGTCAGAACAAGAAGTATCTGAACTGATTGGCAAAAAGCGAACAGCAATTTACTTTCTCAGGAAACGTCATGGATTTCCTGAACCTGTGCTAACTCACCCAGCAAAATACAGCCGCCAGGCGGTGCATAAATGGATAGAGGCAGGCGGCGTTAATCAAGCCGTTTAACGTGCCAGAGGATCTTATCAGCATACAACTCGTATGCTGTCTTCTGTTCCGGTAGCCAATCATGCTTGTTATAAACTGCCATTACCCCACCTAATTCGTGCCCCAGCATCTTTTCGGTGACATGGGGCATAACCCCTTCTGCTGACAGGTTTGTTACGAGCGATCTCCTGAAATCGTGTGTATGCCAGTCAGGAATATCAATTTTCCCTCTCAACTTTTTTATGTACAAGTTACACGAAGAACGATCAATGGCTTTATCGAGGAATTGCCCAGGGAATAGGACATCGTTGCCATTATTTAGCAGGCGTTCTACATAGGGTTTGATATGGTCAAAAATCGGACGCCGGATAAGATTACCCATCTTGGAATGCTCTTCTGGAGTAGTCCAAATCAGATCATCCATATTAAATTCAGCGGCAGTAGCCAGACGAAGTTCAGAAAGCCTCGACCCCCAAAGCAATAACATCTGGTGCAGCACTTTATTGGATGAAACAATTTTTGAATTTTCAAGCGCCAGCCAGACTTTTGCCAACTCAGTAAAGGTTAATACCCTCTTCCCAATTTCTGGCTTTTTACCGATGTTTTTAACGCTTAGCTTCATCACTTCACATGATGGGATCAACTGGCGGCTGATGCACCAGTTGATGACAGAACGCAACTGAACCAGCAGAACGCGAGATTTCTTGTCGCTCAACTCTTCTTGCTTATCAAAGAAGCGTACCCAGGCAGATACAGGAATGTTGGCTACGGGTGCGTCGGGGAATTGTGTGTACATGCTGTTGTACACAACCGATTTATAGAGTATTTGCGTGTTGGGTTTCAGCTTAGACGCATACTTATCCCACCACTGATCAAGGCAATCCTTTAACGTCAGTTCGCCAGATTCACTGGTAAAATAATTTTTTGGGTTTACCCCCTTCGTGTACAATGCGCGCATCTCACCGACGATCACCCTCGCATCTTTCAAAGAGGTCGATGGATAGCGACCCACAGTGATACGAACCGGTTTTCCATCCCAGCGATAGCGATACTGGAAAGTTACAGTCCCAGCAGGGGATATGCGGGCGCTCAGACCGTCACCGTCTGTTACCTCTGGCGCTCCGGAGTATGGTTTACCGCTGATGCTGCGAAGCTTGGTATCACTGAGGGCCACGAATAAGTTTCCTGTACACAGTTTGGAAACTGATTCTGTACTCATTCTGTACGCATTGGCAAGTGAACGAAGGTGATTTTCATACAAACACAAGCGAACGATTAGAAACCAATTGGCACTTACTTCTTGAATCGGAATCAGTAAACACGGTAACATTACAAACAACGCGAACAAATAAAATCAATCGCGATCTACGTCCCCTTAGTTAAATGGATATAACGAGCCCCTCCTAAGGGCTAGTTGCAGGTTCGATTCCTGCAGGGGACACCAGAGACTTGTTCGACAACGTCCTGAGATAGCCACCAACCTTCTAAAAAACAATAAGTTATCCATAACCTATTGTTCACCAAAAATCGTTAACGTCCGCCTACATCAACCTTGCTTTGTTGGTATATCTGTTGGTATCGTAAGTTCGATATGTTTTGTACCAACACTGGGAGGTGCAACCAATGGCGCTAACTGATGTAAAAGTTAAATCTGCAAAACCTTCCAGTAAGCCAATCAAGCTCACTGACGGGTTTGGTATGCATCTACTTGTCCACCCTAATGGTTCAAAGTATTGGCGCTTTCAATATCGCTTCACTGGTAAACAAAAGATGCTGGCGCTTGGCGTCTATCCTGCCGTCTCCCTAGCTGAAGCAAGGGAGAGGCGTGACAGTGCCAGAAAACTGATTGCTAATGGCATTGATCCCAGCGAAAAGAAAAAAGCGGAAAAAATTGAAGAGAGTGGCGCTTTAACTTTTGAAACGGTAGCAAGAAGCTGGCATTCCAGCAATAAAACATGGTCAGAAGGCCATCGCACACTGATACTCAACAGCCTAAGGAAGGTGCGATTTAATCGTCAATTATGAGAACATAACCCTTTCTTTGACATAGACTTTTCACGATGCCCGCTC
>NZ_CBFFRL010000070.1:0-23640 GCF_965644215.1 Phytobacter sp. V69 | reverse complement strand
ACGGCCTCATTTCTCGCTGCCGTCCAGATCAGATGCATCGCTCTCTGGGCTAAAATCTTGTGACGACACTATCTAAGTATTTGCCTGCTTTAGAAAGGGTGTCGAACATACGTCCTCGCGGTTTCCCCTTACCCCAACCCTCTCCCCAAAGGGGCGAGGGAGGGTAAGTACTGTGGGCCAGGTCAGCATAAATGCTGACCTGGCCTCGTGTTAATGTGCGCTTTTCGCCTGAGTCACAATCTCATCAAGGTTTGATGGCATTGGCTCATACGGGCGCTCTTGTGACGTCGGCTTGTCGGTTTTCAGCGACGCCATCGCCGTCTTCACAGAGTAAAACGCCAGCACCACAACCACCACCATAAAGAAGATGGTCAGCCCGGCATCCAGACGGTTGTTAAACACCAACTGGGAGAGCTGTGACTGGGTGTACTGTGCCGGAATAGTACCACTGTCGATCATCGCCTGGAACTTATTGGCGATCGCCAGGAAGCCCACTTTCGCATCCGGGCTAAACGCTTTCTGCCAGCCTGCGGTCAGGGTACAAATCAGCAGCCATGCGGTTGGCAACAGCGCCACCCATGCGTAACGCTGACGCTTCATCTTAAACAGCACAACCGCACAGAGCATCAGCGCCATCCCGGCCAGCATCTGGTTGGCGATACCGAACAGCGGCCAAAGGGTGTTGATGCCGCCCAATGGATCAACCACCCCCTGGTGCAAGAAGTAACCCCACGCCAGCACGCACAGCGCGGTGGCAATCAGGTTTGCGGGTAAAGAGTCGGTGCGTTTCAGGTTCGGTGAAATCACCCCCAGCAGGTCCTGCAGCATAAAGCGCGCCGCGCGGGTACCGGCATCCACCGCCGTCAGAATAAACAGCGCTTCAAACAGAATGGCAAAGTGATACCAGAACGACACATCCATCATGCCGCCAAGCGCGCCATGGAGGATATAGGCCATCCCACTGCCAGCGTCGGCGCACCGCCCGCACGTGAAATGATCGATTGCTCACCCACCTCCGTGGCAATCTGCTTCAACGTGTCCGGCGTAATGCTAAAGCCCCAGCCGCTGACAACCTGAGCAGCAGACGCCACCACATCAGTCGTCCCGGCAGGTGCCAGTACCGCCATCGGGCTGTTCATCGCAAAGTACACGCCCGGGTCGATGATACAGGCCGACACCAGCGCCATAATGGCCACGAACGACTCCATCAGCATACCGCCGTAACCGATAAAGCAGGCCTGGCCTTCATTCGCCAGCATCTTCGGCGTGGTGCCGGAAGAGATCAACGCATGGAAACCCGACACCGCGCCACAGGCGATAGTGATAAACAGGAACGGGAACAGGTTCCCCGTCCAGACCGGCCCAGTGCCATCCACAAACTTGGTCAGCGCAGGCATAGTAAGGGTCGGGCGCATGATCAAAATGCCGATCGCCAGACCAATGATGGTACCGATTTTCAGGAAGGTAGAGAGGTAATCACGCGGAGCCAGCAACAGCCAGACCGGCAATACCGCCGCCACAAAACCATAGCCCACCAGCATCCAGGTCAGTTGTACGCCGGTATAGTCGAAGTACGGGGCCCAAGTCGGACTTTCCGCCACCCAGCCGCCGGAGATAATCGCAAAGATCAGGAAAAACAGGCCAATAACGGAGACTTCGCCAATGCGGCCCGGACGCAGGTAGCGAATATAAATCCCCATGAAAATCGCCAGCGGAATGGTAAAGGCAACGGTGTAGGTGCCCCACGGGCTGTGGGTCAAGGCTTTCACTACGATCATCGCCAGCACCGCGAGAATGATCACCATGATCATAAAGGTCGCCACCAGCGCAATCACCCCGGCCGTTGGCCCCATCTCCTCTTTGACCAGCTCACCCAGCGAGCGGCCATCACGACGGGTAGACACAAACAGCACCATAAAGTCCTGTACCGCCCCTGCCAGCACAACCCCGGCAAGGATCCAGATCATGCCCGGTAAATAGCCCATCTGTGCAGCCAGCACTGGCCCCACCAGCGGCCCCGCTCCGGCAATCGCCGCGAAATGGTGACCGAACAACACTTTTTTGTCGGTCGGAACGTAGTCCAGCCCATCGTTATATTTCACGGCAGGCGTTATGCGAGAGGGGTCGACCGCCAGCACATTTTTGGCGATATACAACCCGTAAAAACGATAGGCAATGAGATAGATACACACTGCCGCGACAACAATCCATAGCGCGTTGATCTGCTCACCGCGATTGAGCGCGATGTAGCCCAGAGCAAACGCCCCGACAACGGAGAGTAATGCCCAGATAAGGTATTTCCCTGAGTTATTCATAGCGATTATCCGTTTACGAAAGAGTAAGATGTTACATTTTGTTTCTAGATCAAAACGCGAAATTTAACAACTTTGAAACGTTGGAAATTCGTTATGAAACCGGGCATTTACATAACAGTGCTACGGGGATCACTTAAGCAGGAAATATGAAAGAAAAAGAGGATGCAGAATGAGATGACAGAGGGATGTGATGGGAAGCCGTTCAACGCTTCCCGGGTGGCGGCGTAACCGCCTTACCCGGGCTACAGGTTGGGTGAGGAGAAAAGACTTACCCGATCACCGCTGTGCTTAATCGGCAGGTACAGCAGCGCCGTCCTTGCTCGTCAAACACCACAATTTCCCAGCTCTGATTTTGACGGCCCAGATGCAGCGACTGACACACGGCGCGCACTTTACCCTGCGACACCGCCCGATGGTGCGTGGCGTTAAGCTCCGTTCCCACCACACACTGCCCGTCGCGGGTCATCATATAACCCGCCATCGACCCCAGCGTTTCCGCCAGCGCGGCGGACGCACCGCCGTGCAGCAGGCCAAAGGGTTGATGCGTGCGGATATCAACCGGCATTTCCGCCTCCAGCACATCATCCCCCAGACGGGTATAGACGATGCCCAGATGCGCCACCATCGTATTGGCACTGGTGGCGTTCAGCTCATCCAGCGTTAAATGACGTTTCCAGATCATCTATGCCCCCAGGGTTGAGCCGCCATCTACCACGATATCCTGTAACGTGATGTGGCTGGCGAGGTCGGATGCAAGGAACAAAATGGTGTTGGCTATCTCGTCCGGTCGGGCAATCTTACCGAGCGGGATACCCAGTTTGAACTGCTCGCCAAACCCGGCAATACGCTTTTGCTCCGCATCATGGCTGGTCCAAAGCGTACGCTGCATGTCCGTATCGGTTGAGCCGGGTGAGACAATATTCGCCCGCACGCCACTTGTCGCGAGCTCTAATCCCACGGTCAACGCCAGGCTTTTCAGCGCCGCTTTCGACGCACCGTAGGCACTCATGCCAATACGCGGTGTATGCGCCGCATCAGAAGCGACGGTGACAATCGCCCCGCCACGCTGCTGGCGAAACTGCGCCATGGTAGCCTGAAACAGATTAAAGGCCCCGCCGACATTCACCGCGAAGGTTTGCTGCCATGCGTCCAGCGACAGGGCGTCCGTTGCCCCCATGTGCAAGATACCCGCCGCGTTCACCAGCACGTCCAGCCGTTCGCTACTCTCCAGCAGGCGAGAGCAAACCTGCGCCACCTGCCCGGCATCGGCAATATCCAGTACCTGGGTGGCAAACGGGTAGCCATCCTGCCCGAACACCCGATCAAAACCGGTAACGCTGGCCCCCGCCTTCACAAACGCCAGCGCGGTGGCATATCCGATGCCCTTTCCGGCCCCGGTCACCCAGACGGTCTTCCCTGAGAAATCCATTAGTTGACCTCGCGGGAGAGCAGGGCCCACCAGGCATCGATGGTCGGGTTTTTCGCCAGCATCACAAAATCAATGTCGCCGTGCACTTTGCGCCAGCGCGCTGCCAGCGCCATCATCCGCACCGAATCCAGGCCATAGTCGATCAGATTTTCATCGTCGTAAGGTTCTTCAGATTCATCCAGCAACGGAAGGATCAGCGCGCGCAATGCCGCTTTACTGGCAGGTACAGGCAGCAGCGCTTCGGTCATAACCACCCGCCCGGAGCGACCCGCCACATATTTCAGCGACATTAAATGCTCTTCACGGCTGAAATCCGCCAGCGCATCGGCGACCATAAACGGTTTGATATCACGCATAAATGCGTCGGTGGCGGTGGTCATGCAGCCAATGTGCGAATAGACGCCGGTGATAATGAGCTGGTTGCGGCCCGTTTCTTTCAGCATCTGTTCCAGCGGCGAGCGGTGGAAGGCGCTGTAACGCCACTTCACCAGCACGGTATCCGCTTCGTCCGGCGCGAGTGCCGCCACAATTTGCTGCTGCTCTGGCGAACGGGTCAGCCCCGGCCCCCACATATCGTTCAGCAGCGCACGGTCTTCATCGCTCTGCTCTTTCGGCTGGGCGGTGTAGTAAACCGGGATATTGTGCTGCTTGCAGTACTGGCGCAGTGCCGCAATATTGGCGATCACCTTTTCCATCATCGGGCAGTTAGCGCCCCAGAACTGGATGAAATATTCCTGCATATCGTGGATCAGCAGCGCAGCGCGATCGGGTTCAAACGCCCATTGCACTTTGTTATCCGGAATATCATTCGCGGTCGGCAGTGCGTAGCCGGTCAGTTTTGGAATTGCCATCTTTTCTCCTCGTTACGCCTGGGCGCGTTCAGCCAGCCACTGGCGTAATTGTTTCTTATCCACTTTGCCTACCGGCGTTAACGGCAGTGCCTCCAGGCACTCCACGCGGTCCGGTAGCTTGAAATCCGCCACACCCTGTTCACGCAGGAAACGGCGAATCTCCACCGCCCGCACCGGCTTTTTCACCACCAGGTACGCGCAGCTTTTCTCGCCAAGCAGGCTGTCTTCCATACTGACCAGCGCGGCGTGGATCACGGCTTCATGGCGCAGCAGCAAGTTTTCGATCTCTTCGGCGGCGATCTTCTCACCACCACGGTTGATCTGATCTTTTTCACGCCCCTGCACGGTGATGTAACCCGCCTCATCGATAGCGATCAGATCGCCGGAGCAGTAGAAGCCATCGGCATCAAAGGCGCTGGCGTTATGATCCGGACTATTGAAATAGCCGCGGAAGGTATAGGGCCCGCGCGTCATCAGGCGGCCCACCTGGCCACGCGGCAGTGGATTGCCGTTTTCATCCGCCACCCAGACTTCGTCATCCGGGCACATCTGACGTCCCTGAGTGTTGAAAATGCGCTCCGGCGTGTCATCCAGCGCCGTGTAGTTCACCAGCCCTTCCGCCATCCCGAAAACCTGCTGCAACTGGCAGCCGATCTCCGCCGGAATGCGCGCGGCAAGCGTCGCGGACAGACGCGCGCCACCGACCTGTAACAGCGCCAGAGTAGAAAGCTGAGCCGTGTCCGCCCCTTCGGCAATCGCCTGTAGCCACAGGCTGACCGCAGGCGGCACCAGCGATGTGACGTTAATGCGATGCTGTGCAATCAGCGGGAAACAGAGCGTTGCGCTGGGGTCATTGGCCAGCACAACGCAGCCACCCGCCAGAAACACACCCAGCGAGCCTGGGGAACTCATCGCATAGTTGTGCGCGGCGGGCAGCGCGTTCAGGTAACGGGTCTCATGCGTAATACCGCAGACTTCATTGCTGCGGCGAATACTGTAGTAGTAATCGTTATGGGTACGCGGGATAAGCTTCGGCGTACCGGTACTGCCGCCGGAAAGCTGGAAGAATGCCACTTCATCGGCGGGCGTCGGCGTGGCGATAAAATTATCCGCCGGACGCTTAATCGCCGCCGCCAGCGCGCGCTCCCCGCCGTCATTTCGCAGCAGCACTTCGCGCACCGAGCCATGCTCAGCGGTGAACGCATCCAGGAAATCGTCACTGGCGAACAGCGCATGGTCGCGATCGGCAATCAACAGCGCCGGTTTGATCTGCGCGGCATAGGCATTGAGCTCCGTACGCTGGTGGCTGAATAAGGCGTTCACCGGTGCGACACCAATTTTGAGCAGCGCAAAAAAGGTAATGTAAAACTCGGCCACATTACCAAGCTGCACCAGCGCCGTTTCACCACGGGCTACCCCTTTCGCCCGCAGCGCGCAGGCCAGGTTATCCGATGCCTGATGCATCTGGTGGAAGGTCAACTCACGCGCGCCGTCAATCACCGCTGTGGCATCGCTTTGCGCATGGCGGGTCAGAATGTCGCTTAATGGCAGATCCTGCCAGTAGCCCTTTTCACGGTAGCGTCTGGCGAATTCATCCGGCCAGCGGGTAAATGGAATGGTCATCATCGCTCCTTAATGCAGGCCAAAAACGTTTAACATGGTGGACAGCTTGACGCCGGTTTCGCGCCATTCTGCAGCGGGCGACGACGCAGGAATAATGCCCGCTCCGGCAAACAGTCGAACGTGGTTCTCATGCAGGCTGGCGCAGCGAATCGCCACCACCCACTCACCGTTGCCTTCGTCATCACACCAGCCGACGATGCCGCCAAACAGTTCACGGTCAAACGGCTCCAGTTCAGCAATCAGCTTTTTCGCTACCTGATGCGGGAAACCGCTCAGTGCAGGCGTGGGATGTAACAAACAGGCGAGCGTGAGGGCGTTTTCGCCAGGCAGCGCGGTGCCTTCAATCGGGGTCGCCAGGTGCCACAGCGTTGGGGTGGTCACCAGCTGTGGGGAATCCGGCAGACTCAGCGCGCGGCTACGTGGCGTCAGCATGGCTTTCATCGCCTGGGTGACCAGCTCATGCTCACGACGATCTTTTTCCGATGCCAGCAGCCTGTTGCCCGCTTCACGATCCAGCATGTCATCCGGCTGGCGACGCGCCGAACCGGCAAGCGGCAGCGAGCTAAAATGCTCGCCCTCTTTGCGCAGCAGCAGTTCCGGACTTGCTCCCAGCAGAACTGCCCCTTCCGCCAGCGGTACATGGAAGTTAAAGCTCGCCGGGTTCTGGGCAATCAGTCGCTCCAGCAGCACGCCGCTGTCCAGATGCCCATCGGCAGCAATATCGATCAGGCGCGAGAGGACAATTTTGTCCACCTCGGGGGTTGCCGTCAGTTCGGCACCGCGGGCAACCATCTCCATAAAGGTGTTTTGTTCCGGGATTTCGGTACGCGACTCTACGCCCGGCGTTGGGTGGCCCGAGAAATAGCGTGAAGAGCGCTGTTTGGCCGGGCGCGAAAAAGTTTGCCAGGTCTTTGGGATAAACAGAGAAGACGGTTGGGTGGTATCAAACGGAATAGCCCCCACCAGCAGAGGTTTCGCAATCCCCTGCGCGCGGGCATCCGCGAACGCCTTCGCAATTTGCTGCTGGAACAGACCGGTGGGATCGTCGCCACCTGCCGCTGGTGCGCTTACGCGCGCAAAACAACCCGATGTGGTGAAACTGCGGAACGGCGACATAAAGAAGAACTGGTCTGACGCCAGGGTTTTCGCAGTCTGCTGAACATCCTCAGCCAGTGACGTATCCATATCATCCTCCAAAAAATGATAAATATATTACGAATGATTATCATTTGAATTTTGGTTCGGTAAGCTAAATGTAATGGCCCTGCATGTCAACCAGAGCACCCATCTCCCCTTGCGACTAACGCTTGCATCCATCACGCGCAATGATGAAAATGAGAAGCATTAACTGCAACAAAAACAGGATGTGACTTCGTGAGACTCCCTTTGCTATGCCGTAATGCCCTTATCATGTTGGGTATTTTCGTTTTCGGACTTTCCGCAGCGACCGCCGCCGACTGGCCCCGCCAGATAACAGATAGCCATGGCAGCCACACGCTCGACCACAAACCGCTACGCATTGTCTCCACCAGCGTGACGCTGACAGGCTCCCTGCTGGCTATCGACGCCCCGGTTATTGCCAGCGGCGCTACCACCCCAAACAACCGATTTGCCGACGATCAGGGCTTTTTGCGCCAGTGGGGCGAGGTGGCCAAAGCGCGCAATGTCGCGCGGATTTATATTGGCGAACCTAACGCCGAAGCCGTTGCCGCCCAAATGCCGGACCTGATTCTGATCAGCGCCACCGGCGGTGATTCTGCGCTGACCCTTTACGACCAACTCTCCACCATCGCGCCGACGTTGATCATCAATTACGACGATAAAAGCTGGCAGGCTCTGCTCACCCAACTGGGCGAAATCACCGGTCAGGAAAAACAGGCTGCGACCCGTATTGCCGAATTCGACAAGCAGATGGCCGATGTCAAAGCGCACATGAAACTGCCACCGCAGCCGGTTAACGCGCTGGTTTATACCCCGGCAGCACACAGTGCGAACCTGTGGACCACCGATTCTGCACAGGGCAAGCTGATGCAAGAGCTGGGATTTACCCTCGCTACGCTGCCGGAGGGTCTGCAAACGCTGCAAAGTCAGGGTAAACGCCATGACATCGTGCAACTCGGTGGCGAGAACCTGGCAGCCGGTCTGAACGGCGAAGCACTGTTCCTGTTCGCCAGCGATCAGAAAGATGCTGACGCGCTGAATGCCAACCCGCTCCTTGCCCATCTGAGCGCGGTGCAAAATAAGCGTGTTTATGCGCTGGGCGCGGAAACCTTCCGTCTCGATTACTACAGCGCAACGCGAGTATTAGAACGACTGACCGCGCTATTTGGCTAAAACGCTTTCCCGGCTGGCGCGTCGCGTAGCCGGGATAAAACACTTGCGCCGCCATCCGGGAAAAACCTGTCGGGTGGCGCTTCGCTTACCCGACCTACCGTGCGTAGCCCGGATCAGGCGCTTGCGCCGCCATCCGGGAAAAACCTGTCGGGTGGCGCTTCGCTTACCCGACCTACCGTTGCGTAGCCCGGATCAGGCGCTTGCGCCGCCATCCGGGGCAACCACCGGCGTCTGACGGAATCTGCGCAGCTCGCTCAACGTCAGCACCAGCATCACGCCGACAATCGCCAGTACAAAGCCGCTACTGCTCGCCGAGGCGGCGGGCGTCATAATGACCCCAAGCCCACCCAGTAACGCCGCGCCAATCGCATCGCCCGTGACGTTTTGTGCCGTCCACAGGCCGTTGATACGCCCCAGCATCGCCTCCGGCGTTTGCGTTTGAATCAGTGTGTATTGCAGCAGTGAGCTGATCGCGCTCAGCCAGCCAAACACGGCCAGAAACGCTGCGCCCAACACCCAGTACGGCATCAGGCTAAATAAACCAATAGCGACAAACGCCCCCACGCTGCTGCACAACATCAACAGACCTGGACGCGGATGCTGCGCCAGCCGCCCGCTGGTTAATGCCCCTGTTGCCGCACCAAGGGGGATGGCCGCATACAGCACGCCAATTTGCGCCGCCGAAATATGCCACTCAACGGCCAGTGCGGGGTAAAGCACACGCACGGCGCTAGCCATGGTCAACAAGCCCCCCAGCAGAGCAATACCGCCAATCAGCGGGCTGTTGAACAAAAAGCGAATCCCCGTCACCAGCGAAGACAGCGGATGTTCACGCGGCTGTGGTGGCGGCGGCAATACAGGCAAACTGAGTAACGGTAGCAGGGTGATAAAGGTTCCTGCCGCCGCCAGCCCGTAGTTCCAGGCCACGCCGCCAGTCGCCAGCAGCAGGCCACCGCACATCGGGGAAATCACCGAGCCCAGGCGCACCGTCAGCATGGTGATCGCCCCGGCCTGCATTAAATTTTCACGCCCGACCAGCGCCGGAGTTGCCGCCAGCAGCGCAGTCACACCTAATGACGCGAAGAAGCCATCCCATAAACCGAGTAAATAAATCGCCAGCAGGGACGGCTCCGGCAGCAGCGCGTTAAGCCACAGGCCAATAAAGCCAATACCACAGGTCCCACGCGCCAGCAGAATCAATTTTTTGCGTTCGTAACGGTCGGCCAGCACGCCGCCGGTCATCAGACCCACAAACATCGCGCTACCAGTCAGGGTCACGGAGAGCCCCACCTGCCAGCTTGAACCGGTCATCGCCTGAATCTGTACCGGCACGGCCACGCCCAGCAAACCCAGCGATAAAATGGAGATAAAACGGGCAAAAAACACGGCGCGAAAGGCCGGATGCGTTTTCAAAAGGCTTACATTCAGCAGCCGGGATTGTTGGTTCATTACAACGCCTTAAGGCAATCTTTTTTTATCCATTCCAGGGCTTGCATGGTAACATAATCAAACAAGATCGATAACGATAATTACTATCATTATCAAGTCAGGAATGTTTATGTCGTTTCCTCGTTCCTCGAGGCGTGTTTTCACGCTCCTCGGGCTATTGATACTGCTTATTGTGGCAATGGCGCTCAGTATGCTGATCGGTGCAAAAGCGATGCCCGCCAGCGTGATCGTTGATGCGCTGACCGGCACCTGCCAGAGCGCAGACTGCACCATTATTCGCGACGCACGCTTGCCACGCACGCTGGCCGGATTACTCGCAGGCGGCGCACTGGGTCTCGCAGGCGCGCTGATGCAAACCCTCACCCGCAACCCGCTGGCCGACCCGGGCCTGCTGGGCGTGAATGCCGGGGCCAGCTTTGCGATCGTCCTCGGGGCTGCCCTTTTTGGCGCCGCCTCCCCCATCGAACAGCTGTCGCTGGCCTTTTGCGGCGCGCTGGCTGCCTCGCTGATTGTGGCCTTTACCGGCAGCCAGGGCGGCGGACAGCTTAGCCCGGTGCGCCTGACGCTGGCGGGCGTGGCGCTGGCCGCCGTGCTCGAAGGGCTTTCCAGCGGCATATCGCTGCTCAATGCTGATGTCTACGATCAGCTGCGCTTCTGGCAGGCCGGGTCGCTGGATATCCGAACCCTGCAAACGCTGAAAATTGTCCTGCTACCGGTGCTGCTGGCCGCAAGCGTAGCGCTGATGTCCAGCCGGGCGCTGAACAGCCTCAATCTGGGCAGCGATACCGCCACCGCGCTCGGCAGCAAAGTGGCACGCACCCAGCTTTTAGGTCTGTTGGCCATCACCGTCCTTTGCGGTAGCGCAACGGCAGTCGTCGGCCCCATCGCCTTTATCGGGCTGATGATGCCGCACCTTTCGCGCTGGCTGGTGGGGGCCGATCACCGCTGGTCGCTGCCGGTCACCCTTATCGCCACCCCTGCCCTACTTCTGTTTGCCGATATCATTGGCCGCCTGCTGGTGCCGGGCGAACTGCGCGTCTCGGTTGTCAGCGCCTTTATTGGCGCGCCAGTCCTGATTATCCTGGTTCGCCGCGTGCGTGGAGGTGGCCTGTGATCGCCCCGTCCCGTCGTCTGATAATCAGCTGCCTGCTGATGCTGCTCGCCAGCCTGGCCTTTGCGCTTTGGGGTCTGCGCAGCGGTGCGGTTATGCTCGATAGCAGTCAGGTCATTAATGCGCTCACGGGAAATGCACCGCGCGCCATGCAGCTCGTCGTCACCGAGTGGCGACTGCCCCGCGTGCTGATGGCGCTGTTGATTGGTGCCGCGCTGGGCGTCAGCGGGGCTATCTTCCAGTCGCTGATGCGAAACCCGTTGGGCAGCCCGGATGTAATGGGCTTTAACACGGGGGCATGGAGCGGCGTGCTGGTGGCGATGGTGCTCTTTGGTCAGCATCTGACGCCCATTGCGCTGGCCGCGATGGCTGGCGGGATTTTGACCTCGTTCATCGTCTGGGCGCTGGCATGGCGCAACGGCATTGAGACCTTCCGCCTGATTATCGTCGGCATTGGCGTGCGGGCGATGCTGATGGCTTTCAATACCTGGCTGATTTTACAGGCCTCGCTGGAAACATCGCTCACCGCCGGGCTGTGGAATGCGGGGTCGCTCAACGGCCTGACCTGGGCGAAAACCTTCCCGTCCGCGCCGTTTATTCTGCTGATGTTTATCGGCGCGACGCTGCTCTCCCGGCGCATGAAATTGCTGGAGATGGGCGATGACAGCGCCTGTGCTCTTGGGGTGAGCGTCGAACGTTCACGCCTGCTGCTGATGCTGGTCGCCGTGGTGCTGACCGCCTGCGCCACCGCGCTTGCCGGGCCTATCTCGTTTATCGCACTTGTTGCGCCACATATTGCCCGGCGCGTTAGCGCCACCGCACGCTGGGGCCTGACACAATCGGCGCTTTGTGGCGCCCTGCTTCTGCTGGCGGCGGACATCTGCGCCCAGCGGCTGTTTATCCCTTATCAGTTGCCGGTGGGTGTTGTCACCGTCAGCATCGGCGGTATCTACCTTATCGCCTTGTTAATTCAGGAGTCCCGCAAAAAATGATCGATACTCAGGCCCGTTTGCGAGGCGAACAACTAACCCTGGGCTACGGTAAAAAAGTGGTCGCCAAAGACCTGAGCGTCGCGATCCCCGATGGCCACTTCACGGCGATCATTGGGCCAAACGGCTGCGGGAAATCGACGCTGCTGCGTACCCTGAGCCGACTGATGACGCCAGAGAAAGGTCACGTGTATCTGGACGGCGAGCAGATCCAGCGTTTCGCCAGCAAAGAGGTGGCGCGTCGCGTCGGTCTGCTGGCTCAAAACGCCACCACTCCGGGCGATATCACCGTTCAGGAGCTGGTCGCCCGTGGGCGTTATCCGCACCAGCCGCTGTTTACCCGTTGGCGTCAGGAAGATGAGCAGGCGGTCACCCGCGCGATGCGTGCTACTGGGGTAGATACGCTGGCATTGCAGAGTGTGGATACACTGTCAGGCGGGCAGCGTCAGCGGGCGTGGATAGCGATGGTGCTGGCACAGGAAACCTCGATCATGCTGCTTGATGAGCCGACCACCTGGCTCGATATCAGCTACCAGATTGACCTGCTGGAGTTGCTGAGCGAGTTAAACCGCGAGCAGGGGTATACGCTGGCGGCGGTGCTGCATGATTTGAATCAGGCCTGTCGCTATGCCACCCATTTGATTGCCCTGCGAGACGGCAAGATTGTGGCGCAAGGCGCACCGAAAGAGATTGTGACCGCCGAGCTTATCGAAGCAGTATACGGTTTGCGCTGTATGATTATTGAAGACCCCATCGCCGGCACGCCGCTGGTGGTGCCGCTGGGACGCCGGACGGTCTGATGCAGTCCCGGATGCGAATAAGCTTGTAGCCCCGGCAAGCGTCAGCGCCACCGGAGAATGTCCCGGATGCGGATAAGCTTGTAGCCCCGGTAAGCGCGAGCGCCACCGGGGACATTCCCTCTGAAACTACCCCAACAGCTCGCGCAATACCGGGCCAATCGCTTCAAACGCCTGCGGTGAAATGATATCCACGTGGGCGCAATCCTGGCGATAAACCTCCAGCTCATTCACCCACGGTGCCCAGGCTTCTTGCGGATCCATCCCCGGCGTCAGCGTGCGTTCGGCGACAAACAGCGTCGCTTTACCGTCAAACTTCGCGCTATGGGCCGTGGTCAGCAGGCGCACCGCATCGCCATAGTTGCCTTCAATGGCGGCAAACAGCGCTGTCGATGTCTGCCCTTTTTGCGCTGCCAGGAAGGCCTGACGCTCGCGCTCGATTTCCGCCAACACTTCCGGGTCCAGCCCGTTGGCCTCTTTCTCCGCCCAGTTCTGCGTCTCCGGCGGCCAGGTATCCAGCAGCCCTAAGAAGGCCACCGTTTCCCCGCGCGCGCTCAGCCGGGCAGCAATCCCCTGCGCCAGCGTTCCACCCAGCGAGTAGCCGAACAGGTGATAAGGCCCGTGCGGTTGCTGCGCCAGCAGAGTCGCAAGATGGTGTTCGCACACCTCATCCAGCGTGGCGGCCTGCTGCATCGGCCCCTGTGGACGCGGTGACTGAATGCCCATAATCCCCCAGCGCGGCGAGAGATAGCGCGCCAGCACGCTGAACTGCCAGGCAAAACCGGAAGCCGGATGGAAACAGAACAGCACGGGACCGTCGCCGTCACGCAGTGGCAGCAGGGTTTCCAGCCCGAGCTGGCTATTAGCCTGCGTCTGCGTCAGCAAGGCCGCCAGTTTCTCAACCGTGGAGGCCACCATAATCTGCCCCGGCGTTACCGGGCGTGCAAACGCCTCACTCAGCTGTGCAGCCAGGCGCATTGCCAGCAAAGAGTGACCGCCAAGAGCAAAGAAATCGGCCTGCGCGTGTTGAACTTCGCAACCGAGCAGCACGGAAAAGGCCTGCGCGACCTGCGTTTCCACTCCCGGATGCGGCGGCCGACCGACCTGCTCACGCGCGGGTTCAGGCAGCGGCAACGCTTTTCTGTCGAGCTTGCCGTTGGCGCTAAGCGGAAGCTCGCTCAATTGCAACAGCACCACCGGCACCATGTGCGGCGATAGCTGCGCGCTGAGTTGCTCGCGTAACGCGCTGAGATCCAGCGGCAGGCCGCTCTCTGACACCACATAACCCACCAGTTGGCGCGCATCGCCATTACCTGCCGCCGCCTGATTGAGCACACAGGCATGCGCAACGCCCTGCGCGACATCCACCAGCGTCTGCAGCGCTTTGTCTATTTCGCCCAGCTCAATACGTTGGCCGCGAATCTTGAGCTGATCGTCGCTGCGACCCAAATATTCCACCGCGCCGTTATCCAGCCACTGCGCCACATCGCCGGTGCGATACATTCGCTCGCCGGGGGCAAACGGGTCGGCGATAAAGCGGCTGGCGGTAAGATCCGGTCGTCCCAGATACCCTTGCGCCAGTTGAATGCCGGTCAGATACAGATCCCCTGCAACACCTGGCGGTACCGGCTGCATCATGCTGTCCAGAATGCGCAGCCCGGTATTCCAGACCGGATAGCCAATCGGCACGCTGTTGTCCTTCACCGCCGCCAGCTCATCGCCAAAGGCCGGATACCAGCTCACGTCGACGGCGGCCTCGGTAGGCCCGTAAAGGTTATGCAAAGGTGCGCCGGTCAGTTGTTCCCACTCGCGGCACAGGGCTGCCGGAAGCGCTTCTCCGCTACAAAACACCTTGTTTAACGTGCGGCAGCTTTCCTGCGCAGTCTGTGGCGTGAGTGAGGTGACAAACGCCGCCAGCATGGACGGGACAAAGTGCGTGGTGGTCACGCCAAAGTGGGCGAAAAAGCGCTGTAACGCCTGCGGGTCGCGGTGTGCATCCGGCTCCGCCATCATCAGTTTTGCCCCGGCGATAAACGGCCACCAGAACTCCCACACCGAGACATCAAAACTGCACGGCGTTTTTTGTGCCACCACGTCCTGCGCGTTCAACGGATACTGATTTTGCATCCACAGCAGGCGGTTCACGATCGCGGTCTGCCCAACCATCACTCCTTTTGGCCGCCCGGTAGATCCCGAAGTAAAGATGATGTAGGCAGTGTGTTCCGGGCGGGACAGCACCAGGGGCTCACCGCCGGTCACCGCCAGCGGTGCGGTATAGCAAAGGTGAGTCAGACCAGGCAGTTCGCTAAAACGCGCAAGCTGGTCATCAGAGGTGATCAGCAGCCGCGGCTGAGCATCTTCCAGCATCATGTGCAGCCGCTCATCCGGATACCCGGTATCGAGCGGCAGCCAGGCAGCACCGGCTTCGACAATGGCATGCAGCGCCAGCGCCAGGAACACGGAGCGCGGTAGCGCAACGGCAACGCTGTCACCAGGCTTCACACCACGTTCACGCAGAAGCTGCGCCAGCGCCACCACCTGCTCACGCATTTCACGGTAGCTAAACTGCCAGTGCGCATCGGCCAGCGCAGGGGCGTCCGGCGTACGCGCCGCCTGCTCTGCCACCAGTTGGCTCAGCGTTGCGGACGGCAACATCATGCCGGTATCGTTTATTTTTTCGATTCTCTGCCACTCATCGGTGGTGATCAGCTGTGCCTCACCGCAGCGCAGCGTCGGATCCGCGGCAAACTGGCTCAGCAGGCTGTGCAAACGTGCGATATGGTTATTGAGCACGCTTTCATCGTAGCGGCTGCGGTTAGCCAGCACTTCCAGCGTCAGACCGCCCTCTTCATCCGGGAAGAGCGCGATCTCCAGATCGTTGACCGGTCCCGTCGCCAGGGTGTGAGTTTGCCCGGCAATCCCGTCAACATCAAGCAAGTAATCGAACATTTTGACGTTAAAGACCGGGCCAAAGAGCGGCTCATCTCCGGCTGCGCGTCCGGCGTCACGCAGGATTTGCTCGGCATCGTAGCGCTGATGGCGGCGCATCTTTTTCAGTTGCCCGGCAAGCGCAGTAGCCAGTTCCGCCAGGGTTTGCGTCTCGTCAATGTGCACGCCCAGCGGCAGCACATTGAGCACTGGCCCGGTCGCGGTCAGCGCCGCCGAGCCCATGCGGCGCATAAAAATAAATCCGGCAGCATAGTCGGGCCGCCCACAGAGTCGGCCTAACCACAACGCCACCAGCGCTAACGCCAGATCGGCTGACTGGCACAGGCTCGCCGCCTGGGTCAGGCGGCGGAATGCGGCACTGTCCAGAGACATTTTCAGGCGCAGGATATCGGTCGTTGCCGCCCGGCCCGGTAGTGGCGCAGGTGAAAGGGAAACCGGCGCGGGCAGCGTGCGTTTTTGCTCTGCCCAGAAGGCTTTATCGCGCTGCCAGGCGTCGCTCTCCCGATAGCGCTGATATTCATCCACCACCTCGGCAAACGGCGTAAACGGCGTGGGCGGAATGGCGTTACCCGCGCGCAATGCGCGGTAAATAGCGGCAATCTGGCGGGTAATGGCCGGGAAACTAAAGCCATCTACCAGCAAATGGTGATAACGCTGATACCAGAACCAGCGGTGGTTATCGACCTGAATAAGTACATGGCAGAACAGCGGTTTGCCGCTGTCCACGCGCAGATTCTGCGCGAGATCGGCCTGCATCAGCGCCAGCGCGGCGGCGTGTGGTTCGGCGTGATGGCGAACATCAACGCGCTGCGGAAGGGCAAACACACCGTCATCGTCCAGCAGTTGCCAGACATCACCGTTATCTTCCGTAAAGCGCATACGTAGGGTGTCGGCCTGCGCCAGACCTTCTGTGATGGCCTGCGCCAGCAGTTGCGCGTCCAGTTCGCCGTCCAGCTCAACATAGTGGGCCACGCTCCAGGCGTTGGGCAACGTCGAGAGTTTTTCTGCCATCCAGATCCCCGGCTGCGCGGCCACGAGGGGTAAACGTGTGGTCATTCGCGTCTCCTTAGCTGGCGTGGTGCGCAGGGGTTAAATTTTGCCAGTTGGCCTTGAGCCACGCGTTGCAGGCATCCTGCGAGGAGGGCTCGAACACCACGCGCCATCCTTGCGGTAACGCACACTGCTGCGGCCACAGACTGAACTGCAGCTGCACGTTTTGCAGAATAAAAAATTGCCCCTGCTGATTATCGAAGGGGTTGCTGAATTCCATACCTGGCTCCTGTCGTAAATTGCGCTTACTGCGTAGCGCGAGTCAGGGGCTGCCAGAGGGTAATAAGCCCTGCGGTCAGCCCGCCGCGCCAGCAAAGCGCATCATGTCCGCCGTCAACCTGACGCCAGAAAACCGTCTGCTGTGTGTGCTGTAATTGGGCATAAAGGGCCTGATTGGCCCGAAAAATAATCGGCTCACGCACGCCGGCTTCCAGAACAATGCGCAGACCCTGCGCCGATAGCTCGCCGCGTTTGAGTTGTTCGATAAGAAGGCCGTCCTGCTGTCCGCCGCGATTCGGCCACCAGTAGGAACCCGACTGGCTCAGCACGCAGCCAAAACGCTTCGGCCAGTTCAGCCCGGCATACAGCGATGACAGGCCGCCAAAACTCTGCCCAGCCACGACCGTACGGGCCGCATCGTCGCTAAAGGGGGTCGTCGCCTGTACCTGCACTAACAGCTCCTGCTGAACCGCCAGCCAGAAATCAGGGTTACAGGGCAGCTCCTGGCTACGGTGGGCGGTATCGATCACATCGATCAGCACATAAACCGCAGGGGGCAATAACCCCTGTGCGGTGAGGGCGGCCAGCGCGGGCCAGACAGGCATGCTTTCGGCCCAAAACTGGCCATCAAGCAGTATCGCCAGCGGGCGCTCAGCGCTGTGATCATCGCCGGTGGTGTACACCCACACGCGGCGATGGTTATTCAGTCGCTGGCTATGCCATTGCATCACCTTCGGCGGGGTGTAGGCAGAATCGGGCAGATCCCAGCCTGCCTGATGCGGCGCACCGGGCATCGCCAGCGGCGAAACGGGGTGGCCTCGACCGCCACGCCAGGAGTGGGTATTGAGTGGATCGGCAATAGCGCGCGGTAGCAGCTTGCGCCAGCCTTCGCGCAATGCCGCGCGGTCCGGTGGTGTCTGGGCAAAAACCTGTGGAGAGAAGTCGTCAGCCTGGTCGGAGGGAATCAGGCAGTAGCTCCCGCGCCAGCCGGCTTCCAGATGTGTTTGCCAGCACCAGACATCCGTTCCGGGAATGCGCGCCAGCGATTGTGGCGTTGATTGCTGATGGTGGTCAGTGACGCCAGTGATATAAATCCAGACATGGTGAATGTCGGAAGTCGTTTCTGTGCCTGCCGGGTCACGCCACCAGAAGGTAACGTGATAATTTCCCTCGTTATCCAGACGCCACTCCGGCCCCTCTTTTGCCTTCCACCAGGCCTCGCTCCCCGCTGTCGACGTCAACGTCATAACCTCATTTTAATCGTGGAAACTTTTGCTTGCAGATCAAAAAATATTGATAATATTATTGATAACTATTTGCGTTTGCAATAGCGTATTGTCCGCGCTTTCGCGAGCGCGTCTTTCATTCTAACAGTGCCAGCGTTTGCGGATTTTCTCAGGACGAACCCTCTTCGCATCTGCATGGCAACAGCATGCCGTATTCCTTACCTATTGG
Source organism: Phytobacter sp. V69 (assembly GCF_965644215.1). Lineage (NCBI taxonomy): Bacteria > Pseudomonadati > Pseudomonadota > Gammaproteobacteria > Enterobacterales > Enterobacteriaceae > Phytobacter > Phytobacter sp. V69. The sequence continues at coordinate 5,069 of NZ_CBFFRL010000070.1, read as the reverse complement.
GAAAAAGGATCTACCGGGAATGCGGCGATAAAAGCAGGAAAAACAATGAAAAACAACATTCGTTCCCTGACCTTATTGGTCAATTTGGGGATTTACGGCGTTGCTTTGCCCGCTTTCGCGGCAGAGACTACTACCAACGACACAGCCAGTAATGATGACACTATTGTTGTTAGCGCAGCGCAGCAAAATTTGCAGGCGCCAGGGGTTTCAACCATCACTGCTGATGAGATCCGTAAAAACCCACCCGCACGCGACGTTTCTGAAATTATCCGCACCATGCCCGGCGTTAACCTGACGGGTAACTCCACCAGTGGTCAACGTGGTAACAACCGTCAGATCGATATCCGTGGTATGGGTCCGGAAAACACCCTGATCCTGGTCGACGGTAAACCGGTCACCAGCCGCAACTCTGTTCGTCAGGGCTGGCGTGGCGAGCGTGATACCCGTGGCGATACCAGTTGGGTACCGGCAGACATGATCGAGCGCATCGAGGTCATTCGTGGCCCGGCAGCGGCGCGTTATGGCAACGGTGCCGCGGGCGGTGTGGTGAATATCATCACCAAAAAATCGACCGATCAGGCATGGCACGGTTCATGGAATAGCTATTTCAATGCGCCAGAGCATAAAGACGAAGGCGCGACCAAGCGTACCGACTTTAGCCTGAGCGGCCCGCTGGGTGGCGATGTCAGCTTCCGTCTGTATGGCAACCTGAGTAAAACCCAGGCCGATGCTTACGACATCAACCAGGATCACCAGTCTGAACGTACCGGTATCTACTCCAACACTATGGCCGCAGGGCGCGAAGGTGTGGAAAACAAAGATATTAACGGCGTCGTGCGTTGGGATTTCGCACCGCGACAGGCGCTGGAGTTCCAGGCCGGTTACAGCCGCCAGGGGAACCTGTACGCAGGCGACACCCAGAACACCAACAACGACAGCAGCACCAACAACTTCGTGAAGGAAAACTACGGCAAAGAGACCAACCGTCTCTATCGCCAGAACTATTCCGTCAACTGGACCGGTGCCTGGGATAACGGTGTGACTACCAATAACTGGGCGCAGTATGAGCACACCCGCAACTCCCGTCTCGGCGAAGGGCTGGCAGGGGGGCTGGAAGGCCTGTTCAACAGCGACAAGTTCTCTGATATCGATCTGGCTGACGTGATGCTGCACAGCGAAGTGAGCGTGCCGTTTGATCTGCTGATCAACCAGAACCTGACCGTGGGTACCGAATGGAACCAGCAGCGCATGAAGGACATGGCGTCCAATACTCAGGCACTGCAGGGTGGCCCGATTACCGGTTTCAACAGCACGGGTCGTAGCCCGTACTCCAGCGCGGAAATCTTCTCTGTCTTCGCCGAAGACAACATGGAAGTGACCGACACCACTATGCTGACGCCGGGTCTGCGTTTCGATCACCACACCGTGGTCGGCAACAATTGGAGCCCGTCGCTGAACCTGTCACAGGGCCTGGGCGATGACTTTACCCTGAAAATGGGTATTGCCCGTGCGTATAAAGCACCAAGCCTGTACCAGACAAACCCAAACTACATTCTGTACAGTAAAGGTCAGGGCTGCTACGCCAGCGGCACTGGCGTGGGCTGCTACATGATGGGTAACGACGACCTGAAAGCAGAAACCAGCATCAACAAAGAGATTGGTCTGGAGTTCAAGCATGAAGGTTGGCTGGCTGGGGTGACCTGGTTCCGCAACGACTACCGCAACAAGATTGAAGCAGGCTATTCACCGCTGAGCCAGACCTCTGTCGGCACCACTAAGACTGACCTGTATCAGTGGGAAAACGTGCCTAAAGCAGTCGTAGAAGGTCTGGAAGGGACGCTGAACATTCCGGTAACCGACGCGGTTACCCTGAGCAACAACGTCACTTACATGCTGCAAAGTAAGAACAAAACAACCGGCGAACGTCTGTCGATCATTCCTGAATATACCCTCAACTCCACGCTGAGCTGGCAGGTTGTGCAGGATGTTTCCGTACAGTCGACCTTCACCTGGTACGGCAAACAAGAGCCGAAGAAATATGACTACCAGGGTAACCCGGTTACCGGTTCTGCGAAGGACGAAGTCAGCCCTTACAGCATCGTTGGCCTGAGCGGGACCTGGGATGTGAACAAATACGTGAGCCTGACCGCTGGTGTCGACAACGTGTTTGATAAACGTCACTGGCGTATGGGTAACGCGCAGAGCACCGGCGGCACCACCGGCTGGATGTACGGCGCAGGCGCCAATACGTACAACGAGTCTGGTCGTACGTGGTACATGGGTATTAACACCCACTTCTAAGCACCAGCCTTCCCTCTCCCTGTGGGGAGAGGGTGGGCGTGAGGCGAAATATGCACACCGTTCACTCCACGCTACCCCTCAATTCTCACCCACTTCACATCATCAGCTTTGATCCTGCGACCTTCGCGGAGCAAGACCTTTTGTGGCTGCCCCACCATGCTGACGTTGCGCACACCGGACGCAAGCGTAAAAGCGAACATCTGGCCGGGCGAATTGCTGCCATACATGCCCTGCGCGAACACGGTCATCAGGCCGTACCCGGTATCGCCCCTGGCGGTGAACCACTTTGGCCCGCCGGGCTCTACGGTAGCATCAGCCATAACGGACAGACCGCCATCGCCGTTGTCGCGCCTTATCGCGTCGGCGTTGACGTCGAAGCAATTTTCACTCCCTCGCTCAGCGAAGCGCTCGCCGAAAGCATCGTGAATGCCGAAGAATACGCGCTGCTACAGCAAAACCCACTGCCTTTTGCGCTTGGGCTAACGCTTGCATTTTCAGCAAAAGAGAGCCTTTTCAAAGCGTTTTCCTCCGTTGCCCTTCCCTTCCCTGGCTTTCACAGCGCAAAGCTTATAGCGCTCAACGCCCGATCGCTCACCCTGCGTATCAATGCGCAATTTAGTCGACAACATGCAGGTATATGTGTCGATGTTGCATGGATTGCAGATGCGGACCAGGTCACTACCCTGGTGAGCGATATCCCCTCAGGATCGTGATCCTTTTCTCCTTTTAAGAAATTTGCTGCACAAACCGTAGACAGTTTGTCATTGCCGTTTTATCGTTAACTTGAATAATAAATCATTATTGAATATATATTCAATGTGGAGAAGAAGATGAAAACGACCCTACTGAAATCTGCTGTACTGGCTTCCCTGATCGCCGCTTCCGGCTCGCTGTTTGCCGCGGACAACGGACTGATCGCCATTATCACCCCCTCACACGACAATCCGTTCTTTAAAGCGGAAGCGGACGGTGCGGCGGCTAAAGCCAAAGAACTTGGCTATACCACCCTCGTGGCTTCCCATGACGATGACGTAAACAAACAAAACCAGCTGATCGAAACGGCGATTGCCCGTAAAGCCAAGGCGATCATCCTCGATAACGCCGGGGCAGACTCCACCGTCGGTCCGCTAGAAAAAGCCAAAGCCGCGGGCGTACCGGCTTTCCTGATTGACCGGGAAATAAACAAAACCGGCGTTGCCGTCGCGCAAATTGTCTCTAACAACTACCAGGGCGCTCAGCTCGGCGCGCAAAAATTCGCCAAACTGCTGGACGGCAAAGGCAAGTATGTCGAACTGTTAGGCCGTCAGTCCGACACCAACGCCAGCGTCCGCTCTCAGGGCTACCACGATGTGCTGGATGATTTCCCGGACATGAAGATGGTGGCACAGCAGACCGCAAACTGGAGCCAGACCGAAGCCTTCACCCGTATGGAAGCCATTTTACAAACCAACCCGGACATCGTGGGCGTTATCTCTGGTAACGACACCATGGCGCTTGGTGCAGAAGCCGCGCTGAAAGCCGCCGGGAAAACCAACGTCATCGTAGTTGGCTTTGACGGCAGCGATTACGTGCGTGATTCCATCATCAACAAAGGCAACATCAAAGCGACCGTCCTGCAGCCTGGCTGGCAGCAAGCACAAATGGCCGTCGAACAGGCCGATCACTTCCTGAAAAATGGCAAAGCTCAGAAAGAAGAGAAACAGCTGATGGACTGCATGCTGATCGACGAAAGCAACGCCAGCAAACTGAAAATGTTCAACCTGAGCAAGTAAGAGCGGAGATGTTATATCGTTAAAACAATGGGGTGCTGCATTCATAGGGTGCACCACCCTGTTGCTGACGGCCTGCACGGTGGTGGATCTGGATACAAACGGCAAGCCGATATTGCCTGTCGATCCGAATGCGAAAGCCAGCTTCGATAACATGACCCCACAGCAGATCGCGCAACAAACATGGCAAGAACGCGTCATCGACGCCGCCCACAAGCATGCGTTGGATGCAACCGCACTCACCACACAACTGAAGGCAACAAGCGACAAACCACACAGCGTGTTCGTTCACCTGACAAGCCAGGTGGAACGTGTCGATGTCAGTAATGAACGAGAACAAAAACTGGTCATGACGTTTAACGGTCAACCGCTGGAAGTCCAGACGGGGCCGGTTATCCAGGGCAACGCCATTCGCGACGCCACGGGCTTTAAATTTGAAGACTTCACTAACCAGGTTCAGTTTGCGCAGTTATCGCGGGCCTACAACCGCGAAACGATAAAGCACTTACCCAAAATTGACGACAACTGGGTGGGCAAACAGGCCACCGTACTCATGGCCGTCACAATTAATGGCGGTAAGGCAACCGATGCTGCAGCACTGGAGTTGAAACAGGAGGCACAGTAATGAGCGATGTACCTGTGGATGACATTATTCTGCGAACGCGCGGCATATCGATGCTCTTTCCCGGCACCATCGCGCTGGACAACGTGGACTACAACGTCTGGCGCGGCAAAGTGAATGTGATCATCGGCGAGAATGGCGCAGGGAAATCCACCCTGATGAAAATTCTCGCGGGCGTGCAACAACCGAGTCTCGGTGAAATCGAGCTGAACGGTAAAACGGTACAGATTTCCAGCACCCGCGCCGCTGCCGCACTCGGTATTGGCATGGTGCACCAGGAACTGAACCTGTTTGAAAACCTTAGATAGTGTCGTCACGAGGATAAAAATCATTGATAATAGGGCCTTCTAATCAGAAGGCCCTATTATCATGACTAT
>NZ_CBFFRL010000069.1:0-23731 GCF_965644215.1 Phytobacter sp. V69 | reverse complement strand
TGCTTCCATCGGGAATAAGGATCTGGCAGCCTGAGTTCCCAACTAAAATACTCTCCAGGAAAACCGGGGCGGTTCACATTTGTATTTTTACAATATTTTCACCATGAGGATAAAGTGCATCATTTCCTGAGAAATCCACTCCGGGATATCTTGATAGCCCCCACGGATCAATCCAACCCAGCGGATTCGGTGCATACTGATAAAGATTCCAGCCTCCCAGCAATCCTATCGGATCCTGTACGGTAAAGCGCCGCAACCTGCGGATCGTAATACCGAAACAGATTATAGTTTAGTCCCGTTTCACTGTCAGCATATTGCCCGGCGTAGCGCAGCGGCTGATGAGCCAGGGCAGTGTGTTGCGTGAATCTGTGGAAGCCTTCCGTCTGCCGGATAAACTCACCAAAACTACCGTAATGACCGCTCCATCGGAGCTGTCCCTGCTCATCAGTGACATCCAGCGGTGCGCCGTTCAGGTCGGTGTTAAACCAGAAAATCTCGCCGCGATTATCGCGTTGCAGATGGTCAACCCGTGCCAGCGGGCTCCAGGCTTCATTCGGGTCGTAGATATATGTGTGGCAATGTCCGCCTTCGTGCTGTTCCTGCAAAAGACGGTAACCCTGCCACAGGAATTGGGTTTCAGTGCGGGCACGGGCAGTAGTGACGGTCTTGCGCGTACGTCTGCCCATTGCATCGTACTGATATTGCGCTTCAAAGCGTCCCTCCGGCCCGGTTCCCTGCGCTGATATCAGCCGATTTTCGGCGTCGTAGCGATAATGCTGCTCATACAGGCCGGTGCGGCGACGGGTCAGGTTGCCCCAGGCGTCATATTGCATAAACAGCGCCTGCCAGTGCTGCAGGCGGTTATCCGTTACCGGCTGGTCGTCGTTTGCGGCAAGATTATCGGCGGCGTCATACTGGAAATGCGTGCTGCTATGCCCCTGACGGGCCTCGTAGTGTTTCAGCAGGCGGCCTTCGGCGTCGTAGCCGTAGCTGATTTCACCGCGTAGCGTGTCACCGACGCTGGCCAGTTCACCGCGCCCGGTGTAGCGATAAAGACGTTCAAGGATAGCCTGTTCCGGTAGCATAACGTCGCCACCTGGTTCGCTACGCTGCAAGGTGCGTCTGCCGAGGCTGTCATACTGACGGAACTGCTCGCGCGCCCTGCGTACGGAGAGTTTCACGGTGCAGGCGGTCACGGGTAAATTCGCTGACCAGCTGTTGACCGAAGCGGATGGCGCTGACGTGGCCGGAACCATAGTGCAGCCAGGATAGCTGCTGTTCACCGGGTAAGGCGAGGGCTGTCAGGTTACTCAGTGCATCCCATTCATAGCCCAGCGAACCGTTAACCCCGGACTCGCTCAGCACGCGCCCGGCGGCATCATGCGCAAAAACGATGTCATCGCTATCGATACCCAGTGCCACGCCGTCTGAGGTCGGTGTCCGCTGTATCCGGACAAGCTGTCCGTTCGCATCGCGATAATACTGGTACTGTGCATGGCTGTGGCTGCGTCTGCTCAGCATACCGCTGTCGTCATAGCTGAATTGCTGCCAGCGACGGGCAATGCCGCCATCGCCAGCGGGTGCGCCACGTTCCTCAAGTACGCTGAGAAAACCCCGCTCGTTCCAGCTCATATGGCGGGAGGTGTCATCGGGACGCATTTCACTAAGCGGACGGCCCACCTCATCTCAGGTAAACCGGTATTCCGCGCCGTTGCCGTTCTCCAGTCGCAACAGGTTGCCGCGTGGGTCGTAATGCCAGCGGCGGGTTCGCCCAATACGGTCAGTCAGGCTAACAGGTAACCCGAGCACGTCCCAGGTCCAGCGGGTCTCGCTTTCCAGCGCATCTTGCCATGCCACCAGTTGCCCGCGTTCGTTCCAGCGCAGCGATTCGCGACTGCCATCCGGGTAAATAATCGCGCTGAGTTGTCCGGCCGCGTTCCATTCCCGGCGGGTGATATTTCCTTCGGCATTTTCGCTGGCAATAAGCAGCCCGACGCGGTCATAGGTGAAACGGGTGATGCTACCGGAGCAGTCGGTGCGCTGTGTCAGCAGACCCTGATGATTCCATTCCGGACGAACCACGCCCCCGAGCGCATCGGTAATGGCGTCCGGCAGCGTGTCTTCATCATCAGGATAGTGATATTGGGTTGTATTGCCGCAGGCGTCCGTTTCCGATAACAAGCGGCCGCTGAGATCATAAATGCTCTGCGCTGATGTGCCATCCGGGTAGACGGTACGGACAATGCGGTCCGTCAGGCGGAACCAGTAATATTCCGTGCGGCGACCTGCCGGATCTGTCTCCTGCAACATGCGACCATATTTGTCCCATGTACTTTGGCGCACAGCACCGCCGGGGAGGATCACATCGCACAGTTCGCCATCGCGATAAATAAACGTCGTCTGGCGACCATCGAAATCGGTAAAACGGGCGACGTTGTCATCGTCGTCAACCAGCCAGTGGGCCTGCGCACCGTCTTCGCGAATGGCCCGGCGAGTGCCATTTTCAAAATCGTATTCAAAGGCAAACTGTTCACCGCCGCTGTGGCGGAATGCGACCACGCGGGGCAGACCGTCGATTTCCCGCCAGCGGTATTCGCTCAGTAAGCCGTTGGCGTCCTCGTGGCCGCTCATCAGCCCATCCTGCCAGCTAAAACGCCTGCACACGCTACCGCCCCGTCCTGAAACCGCGATCAACTGCTGCTCATCGTAAGCGTAACTGACGAGGCAAATCTCGTCATCCAGCCATGCGCTGGTCAGGCGATTTCCTGTATAGCGGCAGACTACTCGTTGCCCGGCACTGTCGGTCAGGGCATGCAGAGTGTGGTTGTCATGCCATTCAAAGAAGATATCGTTGCCGCAGGGTTCTGAAATACGTTGCAGCAGGGAAGGGACGTTGCCTGACAGAGGGGCATAGTGCCAGCGCTCGCCGCTGATGTCATACACTGACCAGCTATCATCATCGTGATGCTCGAGCCAGCGCTTTTCGGCTTCGCAGTACGTCCGCAACCCTTTAGGAACTCTCGGGAAAGCGACGTAATCGCCAGAGGGCGCGCGCCACACCAGATCATCATTGTAGGGTTCGAGACGGGTTTCCCAGAACAGGCTCCAGCCCCGTCCGAGCACGCTGTCGCCGGGGTTGCCGCTGCGCCAGTAGCGCTGCCAGCGTATAGGCAGGCGGGAAGGCAGGATGAAATCCAGCTCATCATCACCGCTGAGAAACTTCTGCCCGCTAACGATATCCACCGGGCGGGCGATAATCCCCGCTGCGGCAATACCGGTCATCAGCGTGCCTGCGCGACAGGCGATACGGCCAATCTTGTTGATACCGGGAATTTTACCCAGCAGTTTAGCCAGCGCGCCAACTTTACCGGCCGCGCCGCCCCAGCCCCCGATAAGCCCGGCAAACAGCAGCGTCAGGTCAGACACTTTGTATAACCATTCCGGGACTTCGGGTTTAATGGGCAGGGTTTGTTCTGGTTCACCGCCAATACGCACATTGTCCGAACCGGTCATGACTTTTGCGTCACAGGTGGTTCTGTCGTCCAGTCGGGAAGCGGGAAGGTCGTTGATATAGACGCGGGAAGGACCTTCGGCCATCTGCTGCGAACCGTCGTCCTTGCAGTCCACCTGGCTGTTAGTGGCCATCGCCGCTGGGCGGCTATTGATAAAAACGTTGCCCGAACCGGTAGTTATGACGCCTTTCTTCGTCATACTGGATGCCCCGGCATCCGCGATACTGTCCCTTGCGGCCGTGGCCAGTTCACCCGTGGCATAGCCGACGGCGACACTCAGCCCAACAAGCAAAAATGCCCACGCCCAGGCAGGAAGCACCCAGACCGGCAATAAACAACGCGCCTGCTGCGATACCTCCCACAGCAGCAATGAGTCCACCTACAAGGGTACCGGCAATCATCCCGGCCAGGGCACCGGAGTGACCAATATCATCGTCGACGCGTGCGGCTTCAAACATAACAATAATCCTTATCGTCAGGTGTGGAGGCGAAAACTCCTGAGCAGGGCTTTGAATCGGGCATTATCGGCGTCTGTCAGCGTCGCTGTTGAGGTCATGGTAAAGACCAGAATCTGCTGCGCTTGCGGCGTAAATACCGCCTGCTGCTGCCAGATGCGCTTCGCGTCGCGTTGATAGCTGGCATGAATGATCTCGCCCTGAAAAAGGTTATCTCCCAGCACGGCGGCGCTGCGATCGCTCTGCTTCCAGCCTTTAAGATGTTGTTGCATGAGGGCAAGCTGGCGGTCGATGTAGGCCGCAAGGTTTTCGTCGGCGTTCAGCGTATCGCGGGAAATGTTGAAGGAAGGGGCATGGCCTCCGGGGGAGGTAAACACATTGACGGTACGATCCTGACAGCCCTCAGGAAGTGATACCTGTCCTTCATTGAACAGGCAGATAGGATTTTGTCCTGACATTGAGCGAATCCCTGGCGCAAGTTTCAGATGAGTATAGCTTCACATAACAAAAGGTTACTAAAAAAACCTATAGCGATTACCTGTTCTGCAGGGATTCGACGTTGAAATGAAGGTCATGATTCGCATTCCTGCCCGGCAGAGAGGAACTTTCTCGCGGAACAAAAAAAGTGACATCAGAAACGGATGAAATCTGATGCCACTGGATACGTTGAACGTGAAATTAGCGCGCGCCAGCGTATTCCATGATCACCTGGAGCAACACGTTCGCCCCGGCGGCGACATGTTCGGGTGAGGCATACTCAATTTCGTTATGGCTGATACCGTCTTTACAGGGAATAAAGATCATCCCGGTCGGGGCCAGATAACTCATATAGACAGCATCGTGCCCGGCACCGGAGACAATCGGTCGAGACGGATAACCGAGCTGCTCTGCTGCACGGCCTATCGACTGCTGGCAGCGGGCATCAAAGGGGGCGGCGGGATAGTGACTGACCTGCTCGAGCTTAATGCCAAGTCCGCTTTCCTGCGCCACCGCCATCACAAAGTCCTGTAACCGGGCATCCATCTCATCGACGGCGGCATCGCTGATGTTGCGCATATCGATGGAGAACGTCACTTCACCCGGCACCACATTGCGGCTGTTGGGATGAACTTTCACCATCCCGACCGTGCCTCGCCCTTGTTCACTGCGCCCGGCAATCGCCACCACTTCCTGCATGATGCGGGTCGCCACCTGCAACGCATCCTGACGCAGATGCATCGGCGTGGGGCCAGCATGCGACTCCATGCCGGTAACGATGCAGTCATACCAACGGATCCCCAGTACGCCTTGCACCACGCCAATGATTTTCTCCTCTTCTTCGAGAATCGGTCCCTGTTCGATGTGCGCTTCAAAGTAAGCGCCTATCGGGTGATCGCCCGGCGTTTGTTGCCCAACGTAGCCAATCTTCTCCAGCTCTTGCAATACGGTTTTACCGTCGGCATCGGTGGCGGCGTAGATTTTTTCCAGTGGGAACACACCGGCAAAGACGCCTGAGCCCATCATCACGGGCACAAAGCGTGACCCCTCTTCATTGGTCCAGAACACCACTTCCACCGGGGCGTCGGTTTCAAGCTGCAAATCATTCAGCGTACGCACCACTTCCAGCGCCGCCAGCACGCCAACGTTGCCGTCAAACTTGCCGCCTGTCGGCTGGGTATCGATATGGCTGCCCGCCACCACCGGGGGCAGATTTGGGTTGCGTCCTTCCCGGCGCATAAAGACGTTACCGATTTTATCGACGGTGATACTCAGCCCGGCCGCTTTGCCCCAGCCAATCACCAGGTCACGCCCCTGGCGGTCGAGATCGGTCAGCGTCAGACGACAGCATCCGCCTTTCTGTGTGGCGCCAATTTTCGCCAGCTCCATCAGCGAATCCCACAGGCGTTCGCCGTTGATCCGGCAGTCGAGGCGTGTCGTGGTCGACGGATTCAGTACATCGCTCGTCATTTCATTCTCCCTGCATAAAGGTGGTGGCCATCGAGACCAGTAATGCATCGCTACCGCACGGGCCGAGGAGTGAAATCCCCAGCGGTGCGCCGTCAAGGGTAGTGACCGGAATGTTCACCTGCGGGCGACGGGTCAGCACGGAAATCAGTAACAGATCGTGGGAAACCCGGCGCGTGGCCTCAATCTCCTGCGGCGTGGCACTCAGCAGCGGAGCAATGTCCGGAACGGTGGGCATGATTAAAATGCGGTTGCCCAGGTGTGACTGCCACCAGGCGGTGAAGGTGTTGCGTAGCTGGCATGCCGCGTCGAATTGTGCACCGGTCACGTCCTTGCCCCAGGCAAAGCGCTCGGCAACATCCGGCCCCAGTTGCATACCCAGACGCTCAATATTGCCCCCCTGAGACTGCCAGGCTTCATAACCCTGAATCTGGCGAAAAGCGAGATAGACAGCTTCACGCTCCGGCAAGGAGCCATCCAGTAGTGCCACTGTGCCGAAGCGTTGGGCAAGTTGTTCCCGCACTGTAAACAGCGCCTGCTGGCTGTGTGCCGGTAGCCCGGCAAACAAGGCTTCGTGGCAGGCCAGTTCGACCGTGTGCGGTGCGCTGATGTCTTCACCCAGCAAGCAGGCTGCTGCCGCACTGAAGGCCTGCGGCGTGCGGGCGAAGAAGCCGCAGGTGTCCATGGTGGCGCACAACGGCTGGCAGCCCGCCAGCGTGATACGGCCATGCGTCGGGCGCAGGCCAAACAGACCACAGTAGCTGGCAGGTGTGCGGACAGACCCCCCGGTGTCGGTACCCAGCGCAATATCGCAAAGACCGTTAGAGACAGCAGAGGCCGAGCCGGAAGAGGATCCACCGGGAATACGCAGCGGTGCAGCGCCGTTACGCGGCGTGCCGTAATGGATGTTATGCCCACTCATCGAGTAGGCCAGCTCACTGGTGTGGGTTTTACCCACAAAACGCGCGCCGTCATCGAGCAGCTTTTGCACCGCTGGCGCAGTGGTGGTTTTGATGCCAGAGGCCGCCAGCACATGTGGGTTGCCGCCGCCTGTCGGGTAACCTGCGACATCAAACAGATCTTTTGCGGCAAAGGTCAGCCCGGAGAGCGGGCCGCTTTGCGCATGCGGAACGGGCACAAAGGGATAAGGCATAAAAGCACGGGCAGTATCCTGCATTCTACCTCCTCAGATTCAGGCATACGCCTGTTGTGGTGTGATATCGGCGGCCAGCTCGCGCCAGCGGTGGCAACTGACCACATGGCGTTCGGCGACCTGTTCGGTGGTGGGTTGCTGCTGAGTGCAGGCGGGTTGGGCATGTGGGCAGCGTGCGGCAAAGGCGCAGCCCGGCGGCAGGCTGGCGAGATCCGGTGGAGAGCCCGGAATGCAGTACAGCGCATCGCCTTTTTTCAGCCCCTCTTTCGGGCGGCTACCGAGCAACACGCGGGTATACGGGTGACGGGGTCGGGAGAGAATCTCTGCGATAGGGGCTTCTTCAACGATGCGCCCGGCGTACATCACCGCCACCCGGTCGGCGATTTCTACCGCGGCACCAATATCGTGTGTCACGAAGATGATCGACAGGTCACGCAATTTTTGCTGCTCGCGTAGCAGGATCAAAATCTGAATCTGGACCGTGGCGTCAAGTGCGGTGGTGGGTTCGTCTGCCAGCAACAATTGCGGGTTGCAGGAGAGGGCCAGTGCTATCATCGCCCGTTGACGCATGCCGCCAGACATCTCATGCGGGTAGGCCTCCAGTCGCCGTTCAGGGCTGGGAATGCGTACCTGGCGCAGTGCTTCCAGCGCGCGCGCTTTGGCATCACTTCGCGACAGCCCTTCATGACGACGCAGCCCCTCAATAATCTGTTGCCCGACGGTGTACACCGGGTCAAAGGCCAGCAACGGCTCCTGAAAAATCATCGCGCAGGTTTTCCCGCGATAGTGCCGCAACTGCTGGGAATTCATGCCCAGTACGGCTTCCCCACCCACATTAATGGTACCGCTCAGGACGCTACTTTTCGGCGGATGCAGGCGCATCAGCGCACGTAACGTGACGCTTTTACCGGAACCGGATTCGCCAATCAGCGCCATTACTTCCCCTTTGCGCACATCGAAAGAGACGCCGTTGACCGCATTGATGGTTTGACCGTCGCGGCGAAACTCCACCTGTAAATCGCGGATATGGACATACGCTTCATGCGACATGGCTCACCTCCTGTACCGCAATGGCCTGGTGGTATACCGAGTCAGGCTGTGCCATCAGACAAGCGCTTTGATGCCCTTCGCCAACATATTGCAGTGTGGGTTTTACCTGTGAACACACCGAGCGGGCATGCGGGCAGCGGGTATGAAAACGGCAGCCTGCAGGCGGCGAGATGGGGCTGGGTGGATCGCCAGACAGCGGCGAAACCAGCGTGCGGTTTGCCGGGTCCATCGACGGCATGGAACTGAGCAACGCGCGGGTGTAGGGGTGAGCAGAATCGGTAAACAGCGCCTCAGAAGGGCCAATTTCCACCACTTCGCCGAGGTACATCACCAGAATGCGATCTGAGAGCCAGCGCACCACATGCAGATCGTGGCTGATAAACACGTAGGTGAGATCCAGTGTGCGTTTCAGCTCTTGCAACAACTGGAGCACCTGGGCTTCGACCGATTTATCGAGCGCGGAAACGGCTTCGTCGAGGATAACCATGCGGGGCTTCATCGCCAGCGCGCGGGCGATGTTAACGCGCTGGCGCTGACCGCCGGATAACGCATGCGGGTAGCGATGAGCAAAACGCGCTGGCTCCAGTCCGACGTGCGCCAGCAGATAACGGGCATACTCATTGGCCTCTTTGCGGCTGATGCCGTGCACCTGCTGGCCAAACGCAATGCTCTCTTCCATCGTCAAACGGGGGTTTAACGACGCGTAGCTATCCTGAAATACCATCTGGACCTGGCGACGATAGGCTTTCATCGGCAGGCGCGATGAGCCAACGGCTTCGCCGTCAAACACCAGTTCACCGCTGTCCTGCGCCAGTAGCTGCATCAGCAAACGCGCGGTAGTGGATTTGCCGCAGCCGGACTCACCTACCACGCCGAGCGTTTCCCCTTTGTGCACTTCGAAGCTGACGTTATCCACCGCCTGTACTACTTCGCGGCCTTTACGCGCACCAAGGTGAAAATGCTTCACCAGATTGTTCACCCGCAGCAGAGGTTGCGCCGGGCCGCCAATATCGACATTGATAAAAGGTTGCATGCTGTTACTCCTTTATCGCCATGGCGGCGCGCAGACGATCTGCCAGAACGTTGAATGAGATTGAGGTGATAAAAATCATCATTCCCGGCAGCGCCGCCACCCACGGCTGGGTATAGATTGCGGTACGTAAGGTATTGAGCATCAGCCCCCATTCCGGTTCGGGCGGGCGTACCCCCAGCCCCAGAAACGACAGGCCAGAGGCGAGGATCATGCACACCGAAATCAGCCCGGTAGAAAAGACGAAAATCGGCCCCAGCACATTGCCCAGCACCTGTACACGGATAATGGTGAAGGCGCTGGCCCCGGTGGCGCGGGCGGCATCGATATAATCCATATGACGCACCTGCGCGGTGACGCTTTCGGCAATGCGTGCCACCTGCGGGACAAAAACCAGCGTCAGTGAGAGCAGCGCATTACCAATGCCCGCGCCCATCGCACCGGAGAGCGCAATCGCCAGCAGTACCGAAGGAAAGGCATAGAAAATATCGATGGTGCGCATAATCAGGGTGTTGGTTTTGCCTCCCATGTAGCCCGCGATAATGCCAATTGCACCGCCAATAAAAAACGCAAACACCACCGGCACGATGCCCATAAACAGCGACAGCCGCGTTCCCAGAATCAAGCGGGAGAGCATGTCGCGCCCCAGCTCATCGGAACCCAGCGGGAAGCCCTCGGTTCCAATCGGTTTCAGGCGCATAAACATGGAGGTCTGGTAAGGGTCTTTGACAATCAACCACGGGCCAAACAGCGCCAGTATCAGCAGCAGTAAAATAATTGCACCTACTACCACGCTGCCGGGGTCACGCATCAATCGTGCACCTACGCCGCGCCAGTAGCCCTGTGAAGTCACCGCTGCTGGTGCTGCAACGGTGATTTTTGGCGTTACGCTATCCACCATCGTTAGTTCCTCTTAATGCGCGGATCGAGAGAGGTTTGCAGCACATCCACCAGCAGATTGAGCAGCACAAAAAACAGCGCAAGCACCCAAATCGTGCCCTGCAACAACGGCAGATCGCGCTGAAAAATTGCGGTATTGAGCAGCAGCCCGGTTCCCGGCCACGAGAAGACCGTCTCCACCAGAATAGATCCACCCATCAGGTAGCCGACCTGCAATCCCATGACCGCAAGCGCGGTCGGGGCGGCGTTTTTCACCACATGCCAGAAGATGCGCGACTCATTCAGTCCCCGGGCGCGCAGGCCGACAATAAACTCCTGGCTCAGAATGTCGGCCACCTGCGAACGCACGGTACGAGCGATAATGCCAGTGGGGATAACCGACAGTGTGATGGCTGGCAGCAGCATGAATTGCAGGTGCGCCCAGTCCCACTGCCAGCCGGTTTCGCCAATCGGCCCACCGCCGGTTGCGGGCAACAGCGCAAACTTCACGCAGAAGACAATGACCAGCAGCATACCGAGCCAGTAGTGCGGCACGCTTACACCAAACACCGACAGCAGCGAGGCCAGACGGTCAATCACGCTGTTGCGAAAATACCCGGCGACAAAACCAAACAGGCTGCCAAGGACAAAGCCTATCACCGTCGCCAGCAGCGCCAGACGCAGCGAGTAAGTGACGGCGTTCATCACTTCGCCAATCACCGGTCGCCCTGTTGCCACTGACATGCCCAAATCACCGTGCAACGCCCGCCACAGCCAGTGCATAAACTGTACTGGCAGGGGTTTATCAAAGCCGTAGGCCTGCATAAGCGTCTGGCGCATGGCTTCGGAGGCATCCGGCGGCATCACCGACACCAGCGGGTCGCCCGGCGCAATTTGCACCAGCAGGAAGCAGATCACCGCGACCCCTAACATGGTCGGGATCGCCAGCAAAATGCGGTAAAAGAGTGTGCTGATCATGGCCTCTCCTCTTTGATTACTCTTTCTTACTCACCAGACTTAAGTCGATAAACCAGCTCTGCGGCTGCACGACACCCGTGACCGCCGGAGAGATGGCGCGTGGGCCAACATCGTGAGCGACGAACAGGAACGGCGCCTGATCCACCAGCGCGGCGTGCAGTTCACCCGCAGCCTTATCCATCTCTGCCGGTGTGAAGGCGTGTTTGACGGCTGTGGCCAGTTTTTCGGTTTCCGGCGTGGTGAAGTAGCCCCAGTTGGTGGCGGTCGGTGGGAAGGCTTTTTCGGTGGCAAAGCGAATCATGCCGAAATAAGGATCGGTCACTGCCGCGCTCACGTTGATGGCATTCACGCCCTGCGCCGAAGGATCTTTCGCCCCCAGACGCCAGTTGGTAAACAGCGTGTTCCACTCATTCACTTTGATGTCGACGTTAAAGAAGCAGCTTTTTAAGCTCTGCTGGATGTATTCGTTCATGGGCAGCGGTTGCATTTGACCTGAACCGGACGCTGACGTCGCAACGGTTACGTGCAGCGGCTTGCTCTCGCTGTAACCGGCTTCGCTCATCAGTTTTCGTGCGGTGTCCGGATCGTATTTGATTTGGAAAGTCGGCTTGCCGCGCCACGGGTTGCCCTCTTCATACACGCCGGTGGCTTCCGACATGTAACCGCCAAGGTAGCTTTTCAGCTCGCTGCGGTTCAGGCACAGGTTGGCCGCTTTGCGCACACGAATGTCGCGCCACGGAGAACCTTCAAGAAACGAGAACTGCCACGGCCAGACGTGAGGCTGGGTGTTGGCGTAAATTTTAAAACCCTGGGCTTTAATCTGATCAACAGCATCCGGTGCGGGTGCTTCTATCCAGTCGACCTGTTTTGACAGTAACGCTGCGGTGCGGGCGTTAGCTTCCGGCAAGGGCAGAAGCACTACTTTGTCGACGCGTGGAATGCGGTCTTTATTCCAGTAGTCAGGGTTTTTCGCGAGGATCAACTGCTGGCGCGGCACCAGTTTTTCCAGTTTGAAGGGGCCACTGCCCACTGCCTGCGAGGCAAATGTGGTCCAGGCCTGCTTGCTGCGCGCAGCCGTGTCGCCCGTCGAGGTCGGTACGGCATCGAAGATTTTTTGCCAGGCCGTCGGCGAGACAATAAACAGGTTGGTGATGTTGTATGGCAGTAGCGCATCCGGTTCGGACGTGGTCAACACTACGGTGTGGTCATCAGTTTTTTCTGCACCGGTCAGCGTCGGCATACGGGATAAGGTGTTGCCGATTTGCCCTGGCGCATACTGTGGGGAGGCTTTATCCAGCACTTTGCCCACGTTCCAGACAATGGCGTCGGCATTCACTTCTGTGCCATCGTGGAATTTGACTCCCGGGCGCAGCGTGAAGATCCAGCGGGTTTGATTCTGTGGGTCAACGTGCCACTCGGTCGCCAGCCCCGGCACCAGGCCGCTCGGTTTCTCGCCTTGCGACAAGTCCCACTCCACCAGGGCGTCGTATAAAGGAATACCGGTAAAACGGTTACCCTCATAGCCCTGGTCCGGCTGACCCAACGTTAACGGAATATCCGCTGCCGTCATGGCAATACGTAAAGTCGAGGCTTGTACCTGTAATGTGCCAGCCAGCGCCAGGGTGCCAATTGCCACTGCCACACGGTGTTTACGCCAAAAAGGTTGATTAAGCATCACGTTGTCCCTGTTAAATAAATGAGAAATTTAACAGGCAAGATACATACCAGTTGGTCAAATAAGAATTTCTGTCATTCAGGCCGGGGAAATATCAGCGGCTATTATTACTCATGGGGTTACGACGTTTTTAAAATAACCCTTTTTTATATTTCATCTTTATTTCGCACTCATATCGGGAATTATGTTGCAAAAATGCACCATTAAATCGTCCAGATTTTGATTTCCGGGAGATATTATTTCGTCACTCTATCTTTTATTAAATATTTTCATAATAATGTGGGAGTTATTAGTTAGCCGGGGCAGTGGTAGTGAGCGACCTTTTGCACGTTCACAGGTTCTGGAGCGACAGAGAAGCAAGGAATAGAAGGTGAACGGAATGACCATCAGAGCCGCATTTTCCCCTCACCCTCACCCTCTGGGAGAGGGTGAGGGTGCCTGAGGGCCGGGGAGAGGGTGGGGCAGGCGACACCGAAGTTATTACCCGAGCGGGCTTGACTTTCTCCCTCTCTCTCAAGGGAGAGGGAACTGTTCGTGCGCATATTATGAGAGAGATTAATCTGCTTGGTGTCAGGGCTTACATCAACAGGTTTTCGCCAAAAAATCACCGACGGTCTGCATACATAGCGCCCGCTCTTCGACATGGGGCATATGGCTTGAGGATTCGAAAATCACCCATTGTGCGCCGGTAATATTGTCCATAAACGGTTGCACCACTTCCGGCGTGGCTTCGTCATAGCGTCCGGAAATCAGTAAGGTCGGCACGCGGACCTGGGGCAGGCGGTCAATAATGGTCCACTCTTTCATGCTGCCAATAACGTGAAATTCCGTCGGCCCGTTCATCGCGTGATACACCGTTGCGTCAATGTCCATCGCGTCAAAGGTGCGTTGGACTTCCGGCGGCCAGGGATCGAGACGGCAGACATGACGTTGATAAAAGACCTGGCTTGCCGCTTTATACTCGGCACTGTCCACCGTGCCAGCCGCTTCGTGGGCCAGCAAGGTTGCCTGCACGTCCGGGGGAAGTTGTGCGCGCAATTTCGCCGCGCCCTCCAGCCACAGCGCCATCGAGGCCGGCGAGTTGGCGATAATCATCGCTTTCAGCCCCTGCGGCTGGGTGACCGCATGCTCTGCCGCCAGCATCCCGCCCCAGGATTGTCCCAGCAGCGCGTAATTGTCGGCAATCCCCAGTGCCTGGAGCAGGTGATTCAGTTCGTCCAGAAACAGTGAGGGTTGCCAGAAATCGGGGCTTTTTTCCGGCAGATGGGTGGAGCGTCCGTTGCCCAACTGATCGTAGTGGATCACGGCGCGCCCGGTTTCGGCGATATCTTTAAACGCATCCACATAATCGTGTGTGCAGCCGGGGCCACCGTGCTCGACCACCAACGGTGTCTGATCGTTGTGCAGATCGCCGCAGATGCGAAACCAGGTCTGATATCCCCGGAAAGGGACATAGCCTTCTCGAATGGTGTACATGAGTGACGTTTACCCTGTGAAGTGAACCGGTTTTCAGGTTAGAACGTCACGGCTTGCGCTGAACACTAGCAAAAATGCTAGTTCTTAACTGTCGAGCAAACGGTAGTGCAGCGCGCGTACCACCGCCTGTACCCGGTTGGTCGCACCGAGCTTTTTCGCCGCCGTGTTCAGATGCAGGGTGACGGTGGCGACCGAGCGGTGCAGCTTGCGGGCAATCTCTTTCGCCGTCAGCCCTTCTGCGGACCACGCCAGACATTCGCGCTCGCGGTTGCTCAGTTTGACATGGCGGCAGGTGAGCAGCGAGGCGTCAAACAGCGGAAACGCCGACTCCTGAAAACGGTGTGCCAGAAAGGTCATCTGCGCCAGCGTCTCGCTGATGTCCCGCTCTTCGCGCTGGTCGGTCACAATTCCGGTCAGGGTGACAAAGCCACCGTGGGGCAAATGCAGCGGTACGGTGGCACCACAGGGCATATTGTTATCCCGCATGTAGTGCGTCACTTCCTGCGCGTTCTCGTCCAGCCGTCCCTGCAAGGCACTGCGATCCGGGCGTTGATAAGACCAGACAAAGGGCGCGCAGCTCTCCAGCGCAAAGTGCTGTACCGGATCAACCTGGTAGTAGCCACGCTCGCACCACAACCGGCGCATATCGTCCGGCACATTGCGCATCTCCAGCAGCGACGGCGTGATCAGGTCACCCTCCAGCGAGCGCGGAACCGGCGTGTAATCGTAAATCACCGCATCGAAGCCTAACGCCTGTGTGTGGGCAAAAAGCCCGGCAAACGCCTCTTCAAGCCTGCTGGCGTTGGTAGCACCAGGGCTTTCGATAGAAATACGCATAATGAATTCCCTCCGGGTAAACGGTGCCACGCCACGGGCACGGTTTGTGCACTTTCCCCGTGGCTTCGCCAGAACATGCAATTCCGGTGCCGTCCCGTGGGAAGGGTAAAACTAGTATTTTTGCTAACTACCCAGTCCTGAACGATGCCGTTAGCGTAAAGAAAACGCCCGATACGGCTTTGCGGGCGCAGATTGTTGACGCAGGACTGCACTACGGTGGAGCGATTTTTTAACCCTCCAGCACCGTATGCACCATGGGAGTTCGCTCATGCACCGTTACCGCTTTTTGTTATTTCGACCATTGCAACTGCTGCCTGTACTTCTTGGGATCAGCATCATCACCTTTGCGATGGTGCGGGCGATCCCCGGCGACCCGGCGCGCATTCTGCTGGGTGTACGCAGCACGCCGGCTGCGCTGGCGCGTATCCGTGCACAGTTTGGCCTCGATGAACCGTTATGGGTGCAGTACGGCTACTTCCTGCGTAATTTACTGCAGGGGGAGCTGGGCAAATCGATTGTCTACCGCGTCGATACCCTCAAGTTGATTAATTCGCGCTTAGAACCGACGTTGTGGCTGGTGCTGGGTAGTATGCTGCTGGCGGTTGTCCTCACCGTTCCGCTGGCCTCCGTGGCGGCGCGGCAGCGCGGGCGAGCTGCGGATCAACTGATCCGCCTGTTCACCACCGCCGGGTTAGGCTTTCCGGCGTTCTGGCTCGGCATCATGATGATCATCATTTTCAGCGTGGTGCTCGGTTGGTTCCCGGTCTCCGGTTACGGCAGTGATTTTGCCGACCAGCTTCACCATATGGTGCTGCCGTGCCTGACGGTGGCGCTGGCGCTGTCAGCGGTGTTGATTCGCAACCTGCGGGCCAGCCTGCTGATGGAAATGAGCAGCGATTATGTGGTGGCCGCCAGAGCGCGAGGCCAGCGCGAAAACCGTATTTTCTGGCGTCATGTCTTGCCCAACTCACTGGTGCCAACGCTGAACCTGCTGGCGGTGAACATTGGCTGGCTGATTGGTAGCACGGTGGTGATTGAGAGCGTATTCGCCATTCCGGGGCTGGGCCAGCTGCTGGTGAAAGCCATTTTTAGCCGCGACTACATGGTGGTGCAGGGCGTGGTGATGGTCTTTGCGCTGGCGACGGTTGTCGTCAACCTGCTGGCCGATGTGCTGACTGTGGCGCTGGATCCGAGGGTGAAATTATGAGTGCACTTAGCGTGATTTCCGGGTTACGCCGCCGGGCGATCCCCTGCCAGCATGCGCTGCGCGCCGGGATAGCGATTGTCGGACTGTGGCTGTTTGTCGCCCTGTTTGCCCCGTGGCTGGCCCCGTTTGATCCCATTACCCAGGATGCCACATCAAGCCTGCTCGCCCCCGGTGGCGTCCACCTGTTCGGCACCGATAACTTTGGTCGCGATATCTTTTCGCGTGTGCTGTGGGGCGCTCGGGTGGATCTGCAAATCTGTTTTCTGGGGGTTATCTTCCCGTTTGCACTCGGCACCACGCTCGGTGCGCTGTCCGGCTATCTCGGCGGCGTGGTGGATGCAGCCATTATGCGCGTGATCGACATCGTGCTGGCGTTTCCCTTTCTGGTGCTGATGCTGGCGATCATCGCCATCCTCGGGCCGGGGCTGGGCAGTTTCTTCATTGCGATGGCGATGGTCGGCTGGGTCTCTTATGCCCGGCTGGTGCGGGCGCAGGTACTGACGCTAAAACAGCGAGATTTCATTATCGCCGCGCGCAGCCTCGGCTACAGCCACACGCGCATTCTTTTCCGCCATCTGTTACCCAACGCCATCACCGGCGCACTGGTGTTCTCCATGTCCGACTGCGTGCTGGTGCTGCTGAACGGCGCGGCGGTGAGCTACCTCGGGCTGGGCGTGCAGCCGCCGACGGCAGAATGGGGCGTGATGGTGGCGGAAGGGCAGAGTTTTATCACCACCGCCTGGTGGATAACCACCTTTCCGGGGCTGGCGATTGTGCTGCTGGCGATGGGCTTTAGCCTGCTGGCCGATGGCCTCGGCGATAAACTGGGAGCGCGCGTATGACTCTGCTGACTGTCTCCGATCTGACCATTACTCGCGATCCGGATATCGCGCTGGTGGATAAGGTCTCGTTTCCCTTGAATGCTGGGGAGATGCTCGGACTGGTCGGCGAGAGCGGTTCCGGGAAAACCGTGACCTGTCGGGCATTGATGCGCCTTTTACCCGGCCAGGGACTTGCCATTACCGGCGGGGAGGTGCGGCTGGGTGGTCGCGACTTACTGTCTCTCAGCGAAGCGCAAATGTCGTCGGTGCGCGGGCGCGAAATGGGGATGATTTTCCAGAATCCGGCCAGCCATCTCAACCCGGTTATGACCATCGGTGAGCAAATTGCCGAAAGCCGCCGCCGTCATTTCGGTGCCAGCCGTGCACAGGCGCGGGAAGATGCGAAAGAGCTGCTGCGCCAGGTCGGCATTCCCGATCCGCAAAACCGTATTCACAACTATCCGCATGAATTTTCCGGCGGCATGCGCCAGCGCGCGATGATCGCCGTGGCACTGGCGCCTGAGCCGTCGCTGCTGATTGCCGACGAACCGACCACGGCACTGGATGTCACCGTGCAAATGCAGATTCTGCGTCTGCTCAGCGATTTACGTCAGCAGCTGGGATTAGCCGTCATCATGATCACCCACGACCTTGGCGTGGTGGCACAAACCTGCGATCGCATCGCCGTGATGTACGGTGGACGACTGTGCGAAGTGGGCGGCAAGCGTGATGTGCTCGCACAACCACTGCATCCTTACACTCGAGGGTTAATCGATTGCCAGCCGACCAGCGAAGGCGGGCAGGGGCGTTTGACCACCATCAGCGGCCAGCCGCCGGTGGCGGATAATTTCCCGGTCGGTTGTCGCTTTCATCCCCGTTGCTCACATGCCAGCGCCGCGTGCCAGCAGCAGCCTGCATTGCGTCAGGGACGCGACACCCTGGCACACGCGGCGGCCTGCCATCACGCACTACAACCACTCAGCCTACGGGAGGGCGCATGACGACATCAGCAAACTGGCCACTGTTAGAAGCGGACAACGTCAGCGTGACTTTTCCGGTTTCCGGCGGTCTGATAGGCCCCAAACGGAAGGTGCATGCGGTTAACGACGTCACGTTGAAAATCCACGCCGGGGAAACCCTCGGGCTGGTGGGCGAATCCGGCAGCGGCAAAAGTACGCTGGGGCGGGCGCTATTGCAGCTTGAGCGGGTGACGGCGGGCGAGGTGCGTTTCGATGGACACCGTATTACCCATGGGCTTAAGAGCGACGTGGCGCGGTTGCGCCTGCAAACGGCGATGATTTTTCAGGACCCTTACGCTTCGCTTAATCCGCGCCAGACCATTGGTTACAGCATCGCAGAAGTGCTGCGCGTGCATCACAAAGTGCCGCGCAGCGGGGTAAATGCGCGGGTCGCCGAACTGCTGACGCTGGTCGGGCTGCGCCCGGAGCAGGCCACTGCCCGCCCCGGACAGCTTAGCGGCGGGCAGTGTCAGCGCGCCGGGATTGCGCGCGCGCTGGCGATCGAACCCCGGCTGATTGTCGCCGATGAGTGCGTGGCGGCGCTGGACGTTTCCATTCAGGGGCAGGTGGTTAACCTGCTAATGGACCTGCGCGAAAAGATGGGGCTGGCGATTTTGTTTATCGCGCACGATCTGGCGATTGTGCGCCGGCTGTGCGATCGCGTGGCGGTGATGTACCTCGGGCGCATTGTTGAAGAAGGGCCGTCCGAGGCGGTGTTCACCCGACCGCGCCATCCGTATACCGCCGCGCTGGTGGCGGCCATACCGGAAATCGACCCCGATAAACCGCTGCCCGCAGAGCCGCTTGGCGGCGAACCGCCCAGCCCGTTATCCATTCCACCAGGTTGCGCTTTCCATCCGCGCTGCCCCTATGCGCAGGTGCAGTGTCGCACTGGCGCATTACCCCCAACCCGGCAGATTGCCGATCACGCATATTCCTGTGTGTTGACCCACACAGGCGATGAGACTGTTTTTCCTTTGACCCGGAGATCTTTTGATGAAGCACAGGCATGTTAAATTTTTGGCGGCCAGCGTTTTTCTGGCACTCAGTGTGGTCAGCGAAATGGCGCAGGCGGCAGGTGTCTTAAGCATTGGCCGTCGCGAAGACAGCACCACGTTTGACCCGATCAAATCGGCGCAAAACGCTGACAACTGGGTGTTTTCCAATGTCTTTGATCCACTCGTGCGGGTGGATAAAACCGGTACCAAACTGGAGCCGGGCGTGGCGGAAAGCTGGACCATTTCGCCGGACGGCAAGGTGTATACCTTTAAAATTCGCGATACCAAATTCTCTGACGGTACACCGGTGAGCGCCAGCGATGCGGCGTTCAGCCTGCTGCGCATTCGTGACGATGAAGGTTCATTGTGGCGCGATTCGTACAGCATTATCGACAAAGCCGAAGCGCCGGATGCGCGCACGTTGGTCGTTACCCTGAAATCGCCGTCCGCGCCGTTCCTGTCACAGCTGGCCTTGCCGAACGCTTCGGTGATTTCGGAAAAAGCGCTGAAATCAGAAGGGGCAGAGACCTTTGCTGAAAAACCGGTGGGTTCCGGCGCGTTTAGCGTGAAAGAGTGGGTGCGCGGCGAGAAAATCGTGCTGGTGAAGAACCCGAACTTCTGGCAGGCGAAGAACGTCAGCCTCGACGAAGTGGACTGGCTGACCATTCCTGATGACAACACCCGTATGCTGAAAGTGCAGGCCGGCGAGCTGGATGCCGCGCTGACGGTGCCGTTCTCGCGCATTGCCTCACTGCAAAAAGACAGCAACCTGAAAGTAGAACTGGATCCGTCAACCCGTGAAGATCACCTGCTGATCAACCATTCGCACGGTGCGCTCGGTAAAGTGGAAGTGCGCCAGGCGCTGGACTTCGCCATCGATAAAGACGCGATTGTGAAGACCGTGACCTTTGGTTACGGACAGGTGGCGAACTCCTATATCCCGGCGGGTGCGGTGTATCACTACAGCGATAACCTGCGCCGTGCCTATGATCCTGAGAAAGCCAAACAGATGCTGAAAGCTGCGGGTGCGTCCGATTTGACGTTGAATTACGTGGTCAACGCTGGCGATGAAGTGGATGAGCAAATCGCCATTCTGCTGCAACAGCAACTGGCGAAAGCGGGCGTGAAGGTGAACCTGCAAAAAGTCGATCCCAGCCAGAGTTGGGACATGCTGGTTGCGGGCGAATACGATATTTCGGTGATGTACTGGACCAACGATATTCTCGACCCGGATCAGAAAACTACCTTCGTGCTGGGTCATGATTCGAACATGAACTATATGACGCGTTATAAGAATGACAAGGTGAAAGCGCTGGTAGCGGCGGCTCGCGTGGAAATGGACCCGAAAAAACGTGAGCAGATGTATATCGATCTGCAAAAAATGGCCAAGGCCGATGTGAACTGGGTTGATCTCTATTACAGCCCTTATCGCAACGTTACCCGCAAAAATATCGAAGGCTTCTACCAGAACCCGCTGGGCCGTTTCTTCCTTGAAGATACGGTGAAGAAATAAGCCTGATAATCGTTACATTAGCAGCCTGTGCGTTTGTTGAAGTACAGGCAGTGACACCCTGCAAAAAAGCGCCCGAACCGGATATCGGCCCCACGGCGCTTTTTTATTTCACCCTCAACGTCCCAGGATAATCAGGCTTTACGCCATTTGCGGGTCAGCGGTTTTTCCACTTCCACAATCAGGAACATCACAAAACCGATAATAAAGGTGATAATCCAGTAGCGGAAGGGAAGTGATTCAGTTCCAAACAGCAGTTGCATAAACGGTGCGTAGATAATTAGCAACTGCAGCACCAGCAGCACGCCGCTGACCATCCAAATCCCCCGGTTCGCCAGCAGGCCTTTACTGAGCGAGAAACCGTCCGATACGCGGCAGTTAAGCATATAGAACCACTGGGCGGTAACCAGCGTCTGCAACAGCACGGTACGAATAAACTCCGGCGAGTAACCCCGCGGCTGTAGCCAGGCCTCCAGCACAAACGCGCTCACCGCAATCATTGAGCCGACAAAGATAACGCGCCAGATAGCGAACCCGTCCATCACATGCAATTTAGGATCGCGCGGGGGCCGTTTCATGATGTTCTGCTCGCCCGCTTCAAACGCCAGACCAAATGACAGGGTGGCGGATGTCGCCATGTTCATCCACAAAATCAGCACCGGCGTCAGGGGGATTAAATTACCTGCCAGCAGGGCGATAATAATCAACAGACCCTGCGCAAGGTTGGTAGGCATAATAAACAGGATGGTTTTTTTCAGGTTGTCGTAAACCCGGCGTCCTTCCCTGACCGCGCTGGCGATGGTGGCAAAGTTATCATCGGTCAGCACCATGTCCGCTGCCTCTTTGGTCACTTCGGTGCCTTTAATCCCCATGGCAATACCGACATCCGCCTGCTTGAGCGCCGGGGCATCGTTGACGCCATCGCCAGTCATGCCCACCACTTCTTTTCGGCTTTGCAGCGCCTGCACCAGACGGAATTTATCTTCCGGGCTGGTACGGGCAAAAATATCAAACTTCTGTGCCGCTTCGCTCAGTTGCCGATCGTCCATCACCTCCAGTTCCCGCCCGGTGATGGCGGTGCTGGCATTACCAATACCCAGCATCTGGCCGATACTCATGGCGGTCTGCGGATGGTCGCCGGTGATCATTTTCACGCGGATGCCCGCCTGCAAACAGTCGCCAATGGCGGTAATCGCTTCCGGTCTTGGTGGGTCCATCATCCCGGCAATGCCCAACAGCACAATGCCGCTTTGCAAATCGTCATGGGTGAGTTCGCTTTGCCCGGGCGCGGCAGGCTTCCACGCCGCTGCCACCATGCGCAGACCTTCCCGCGCATACTCCTCAATTTTCGCTTCCCACCAGGGCTGGTCAAACGACTGCAGGCCCGCTGCGGTTTGCTGATGCTGACACAGGCGGAACAGGACGTCCGGCGCACCGGTGATGAGGATGGTTTCCTCATCGCCCAGGCGATAGAGCGTCGACATGTATTTATACTGGGAATCGAAGGGGATCTTACTGCGCATTTCGCTGGCGATCTGCGGCAGCGTCACTTTCGCCGCCAGCACTTTCAGCGCCCCTTCTGTCGGGCCGCCGGTGATTTTCCATAAGCCGTTTTCGTCTTTGATTAGCTGGCTGTCGTTACATAAATCAATGGTACGCAGATAGCGTTCCAGTACTGAACCGGCTGTCACCGTGACCGGGGAAGGATCGTCGATCGGGTGAATATTACCAACCGGTTCGTAGCTGTCGCCTTCCACACGGTAGATCGTATCGGCGGTGATGACGGCTTTGACCGTCATCTCGTTCATGGTCAGCGTCCCGGTTTTATCCGAGCAGATAACCGTCATGGCCCCCAGCGTTTCTACTGTCGGCAATTTACGAATAATCGCCTGCTGGCGCGCCATGGTCTGCACGCCCAGCGAAAGAATGATCGAGATAATGGCGGGTAACCCTTCCGGCACCGAGGCCACCGCCAGACTTATCAGCGACAGCATCAGTTCTGAAACCGGCATATCGCGGAACAGCAGGCTAAAGACAAACAGCGCGGCCATCATCGCCAGGATGATGATGAAAATCGCCTTGCCGAGTTTATCCATTTGTACCAGCCGCGGTGTGCGGTGTTTCTCGATGTCCGCCATCATCTGGTTGATATGGCCAAGCTCCGTATCACCACCGGTGGCAACCACAATGCCCATACCGCCGCCGGAACTGACCGTGGTACCGGAGAACAGAAGATTGCTACGATCGCCTAAGGGTAATTCGCCGCTAAGCGCCTCGGTGGTTTTCTCCACCACCGTCGATTCACCGGTCAGGATCGCCTCTTCCACGCGCAGGTTGTGCGCTTCAAGCACGCGTAAATCGGCGGGAATACGGTCGCCTGCGCGGATCACCACGATATCGCCCGGCACCAGCGCGGTGGTCGGGATGGTTTCATGGCTGCCCTGGCGCACCACCACCGCTTCGCTGGAGAGCATATTGCGGATACTTTGCAGTGACTTTTCGGCATTACTTTCCTGAATGTGACCAATCAGCGCATTGACTACCGCCACGCCGAGGATCACTAGCGTATCGACCCAGTGCCCCATCACGGCGGTCAGCACCGCCGCTGCCAGCAGGACATAAATCAGTACGTCATTAAAATGGGCCAGGAAACGTAGCCAGGCAGGTTTGCCGGGTTTCTGCGGTAAAGCATTTTCACCGTATTGCTGTAGGCGTGATGTCGCCTCCGCACTGCTAATCCCCTGCGTGGAGCTGGAGGTGCGGGCCAGGGTTTCATCTACCGAAAGCTGATAGAACGGGCCATCCGATTTGTCTGTACTCATAGATCCCTCCTCAATTCCTGTAGTGAAAATAAAGGCGACATAGCGTCGCCTTTAACGAATAACAAAAACGGGGACATGCGCGTAGCGCACAATATTGGCGGCCTCCGAACCCAGTAAATGCGTGCGAATATTGGGATTGCGTGAGCCAATAATCACCACATCAACCTTTAGTTCGTCTGCCAGTTTAGTGACTTCATCACGAATATTGCCGCTTCGTATATACAGTTGAATGGCGTCTTCCGGCAGACCCGTTTTCTTTACCAGTGCACTCAGATTTTCCTTAGCTGTATTAGATAGTGTCGTCACAAGATTTTAGCCCAGAGAGCGATGCATCTGATCTGGACGGCAGCGAGAAATGAGGCCGT
>NZ_CBFFRL010000068.1:0-24025 GCF_965644215.1 Phytobacter sp. V69 | reverse complement strand
AGTCATGATAATAGGGCCTTCTGATTAGAAGGCCCTATTATCAATGATTTTTATCCTCGTGACGACACTATCTAGTCCGGATGAAAGATCCCGATAACTTGTTCATCTTTGCGAACATGCTCGCGGGCTTCTTTATCCGCCTCACGCATCTGGTGACCGCACTTAACACATTCAACAATATCGACATTATTCTCGCGCCACATTGCCATTGAATCCTGCGCCTGGCAGGACGGGCATACGGCCCCGGCAATAAAACGTTTACGCACTGCCATGGGTTCCCCCTTATTCAAACTCGTCCCAGCCATCCAGTTGGCGACGCTCTTGCTGCATTTCACGCTGGAAAATCTCTTCCAGCTCTCGTCTTGCTTCCCGCACACGGGAAATCTGCATCGTATCGGTATGCACCGGCATCAGCTCACGCAACATGCGCATATCGAGCCGCTTAAAGTGCAACTGCGCGCGCTGGGCCTGATGCGGATGCATGCCCACCGAGATAAGCGTTTTGCGCCCCAGCTCCAGCGCACTGGAAAAGGTCTCACGGGAAAATTGCGTCACGCCCATCTGCAAGAGTTCATGCGCTTCCACACGCCCCCGCGCACGCGCCATAATCTTAAGCTGCGGGAAATGCTGCTGGCACAGCTCCACCAGCTTCATGGTATCGACCGGATCGTTACAGGTGATCACGATGGACTGGGCCTCTTCGGCCCCCGCAGAACGCAACAGCTCAAGCTGCGTGGCATCGCCGTAATACACCTTATAGCCATATTTACGCATCAGGTTCACGGCGCTGATATCCCGCTCCAGTACCGTAATGCGCATTTTATTGGCCATCAACAAACGACCGATCACCTGGCCGAAACGACCGAATCCCACCACAATCACCTGCGGTTTGTCGTCATCCACCCAGGGCATTTCTTCTTCATCCGGCAGATTAAAGCGCCGGGACAAGAGCTTATCGATGAGTTTCATCAACACCGGCGTTGTCATCATGGACAACGTGACGGCCACCAGCAGCAGCGCCATTTGATCCGTGTGGAACAGGCGCTGCGACGATGCCGCGGAAAAGAGCACAAAAGCGAACTCTCCGCCCTGACTCAGCACCCCGGCAAACTGCATTCGCTCAGAGCTGCGCAAACCATAAATACGCGCCAGTGAATAGAGTACCCCTGTCTTCACTGCCACCAGCACGACAACGCTCACCAGCACCCACAGCAGATGGGTATAGAGCACGCCGAGGTTAAGCGCCATGCCGACAGAAATAAAGAACAGGCCTAACAACAGCCCTTTAAACGGGTCGATGGCAATTTCCAGCTCATGGCGATATTCACTTTCCGCCAGCAGCACGCCCGCAAGAAAAGTGCCAAGCGCCATCGACAGCCCCAGCGCATCCATAAACAGTGCCGATCCCAGCACCAGCAACAACGTGGCCGCCGTAAAGACTTCGCGTACGCCGGATGCGGCAATAAAGCGAAACACCGGGCGTAGCAGGTAACGTCCGCCCACCAGCACACCTGCAAATATCAGCACCTTGATGCCTATTTTTACCCAGTCAGGATGGTCATCACCGTTTCCCGCCAACAGAGGCACCAGCGCCAGCGCCGGAATTATCGCCAGATCCTGAAACAGCAGAACAGAGAAACCCAGTTGCCCGGATTCGCTACGATTCATCCCTTTTTCACGCATCAGTTGCAGAGCCATGGCGGTGGATGACATCGCCAGGCCAATACCGCCAATCACCGCCGCCTGCCAGGAGAATTGCGTCAACATCAGCAGTCCGGCCAGAACTGCGGCGCTAATCAACACCTGCGCGGCACCCACGCCGAAAATGGAGCGACGCAATTCCCATAGCTTTGACGGGTTCAGCTCCAGCCCGATGATAAACATCAGGAAGACGACCCCCATCTCCGAAAAGTGCAGGATCTCATCCACATCGCTGATGAATCCCAGTCCCCACGGGCCAATGGCAATCCCCGCCAGCAAGTAGCCCAGCACAGCGCCAATCCCTAACCTGGCGGCGAGCGGTACTGCCACCACGGCGGCGAAGAGAAACAGGACGCCTGCCAACAATAAATCTGAACCTTCCATTAATGGCCTCCCGTCATGATCGACGATGCCAGCCAGTCACCGTAGGCTTTGGCATGGCTCGCCAGCGCCTGCGGCGGCTGTCTGCGCGCCCAGTACACAATAATGGGATTCATCCAGTGCATGCGACACATCGCCGCCGTTAACTCAAAAGGGCGCAAAATGTCGCTCATGGGGTAGCGGTTAAGACCGTCATGGCGATAGGCCGCCTCCGGCTCACCGGTGGTGATCACGCTACGCCAGTATTTTCCCGCGAGCTGATTCCCCGCCGGACCGCTGGCAAACTCACGCGTGAGCACGCGATCGAACCACTCTTTCAGCAGCGCCGGGCAGCTGTAGGTATAGAGCGGATGTTGAAAAACAATGACGTCATGCTCGCGCAGCAGCGCCTGTTCCCGGGGAATATCGATAAAAAAGTCTGGATAGTGTGCATAAAGGTCATGCACGGTGACATTGTGCAGTTGCGTTGCCGGCTTGAGCAAAACCCGATTTGCCACCGAGTCCTGTGATTCCGGATGGGCATACAGCAGCAGTACTTTCGCTGTCTGGGACATCATCCCCCTCCCGGGCATAAAACCTGTCATTTTTATTACCGCATTCAGCGGCCAGAATGATTTTGTCTAAATTCTTTGTTTTGGGCTACCATTGCGGGCCTGGTGAGGCGAAACCGCCCACTTCTTACATTATCATAATGACAAATTAACATAGTCTGAACATACGGCGCCTTATGATTGTTTTCTCCTCGTTACAAATTCGTCGCGGCGTGCGCGTCCTGTTGGATAACGCCACAGCTACCATCAACCCGGGTCAAAAAGTTGGCCTGGTCGGCAAAAACGGCTGCGGCAAATCCACGCTGCTGGCGCTTTTGAAAAACGAGCTCAGCGCAGACGGCGGCAGCTTTACCTTTCCCAATAACTGGCAACTGGCGTGGGTGAATCAGGAAACCCCGGCCCTACCGATGCCGGCACTCGACTATGTAATCGACGGCGATCGCGAATACCGTCGTCTCGAATCGGAGCTAAACGCGGCCAACGAACGCAATGACGGTCACGCTATCGCCACCGTCCACGGCAAGCTCGATGCTATCGACGCCTGGACCATCCGTTCCCGCGCCTCGAGCTTGTTGCATGGCTTAGGTTTCTCGAATGAACAACTCGAGCGCCCGGTCAGCGACTTCTCCGGCGGCTGGCGTATGCGCCTTAACCTCGCCCAGGCGCTGATCTGCCGTTCCGATCTGCTGCTGCTCGATGAACCGACTAACCACCTCGATCTTGATGCGGTTATCTGGCTGGAAAAATGGCTTAAAAGCTATCAGGGAACATTGATCCTGATCTCCCACGATCGCGATTTCCTCGATCCGGTTGTCGATAAGATTATTCATATCGAACAGCAGACAATGTTCGAATACACCGGCAACTACAGTTCTTTCGAACGCCAGCGCGCAACCCGCCTGTCGCAACAGCAGGCGATGTACGAAAGCCAACAGGAGCGCGTGGCGCATCTGCAAAGCTTTATCGATCGTTTCAAGGCCAAAGCCAGCAAAGCGAAACAGGCGCAAAGCCGTATCAAAATGCTTGAGCGCATGGAGCTTATCGCCCCGGCCCACGTGGATAACCCGTTCCACTTTAGCTTCCGTGCACCGGAAAGCTTGCCGAACCCGCTGCTGAAAATGGAAAAAATCAGCGCAGGCTATGCCGACAAGGTCATCCTCGACTCCATTAAGCTCAACCTGGTGCCAGGGTCGCGTATCGGGTTACTGGGCCGTAACGGTGCGGGTAAATCGACGCTGATCAAACTGCTGGCGGGTGAACTGACGCCGTTTAGTGGCGACATCGGCCTGGCCAAAGGCATCAAACTTGGCTATTTCGCCCAGCATCAGTTGGAGTTTTTGCGTGCCGACGAGTCGCCGTTACAACATCTGGCGCGAATGGCCCCGCAAGAGCTGGAACAGAAGCTGCGTGATTATCTCGGCGGTTTCGGCTTCCAGGGCGACAAAGTGACAGAAGAGACGCGCCGCTTCTCCGGTGGCGAGAAAGCACGTCTGGTACTGGCACTTATCGTCTGGCAGCGCCCTAACCTGCTGCTGCTCGATGAACCGACCAACCACCTTGATCTCGACATGCGTCAGGCACTGACCGAAGCGCTAATCGAATTTGAAGGCGCGCTGGTCGTCGTCTCACACGACCGTCACCTGCTGCGTTCCACCACCGACGATTTGTACCTGGTGCACGACGGGAAAGTTGAACCGTTCGATGGCGATCTGGAAGATTATCAACAGTGGCTGAGCGATATTCAGAAACAGGAAAGCCAGCCGACTGACGCACCGAAAGACAACGCCAACAGCGCGCAGGCACGCAAAGACCAGAAACGCCGCGAAGCCGAGCTGCGCACCCAAACGCAGCCACTGCGTAAAGAGATCACCCGTATCGAAAAAGAGATGGAAAAACTCAACGCACAGTTAGCCCAGGCGGAAGAGAAGCTCGGAGACAGCGGCCTGTATGATCAAAGCCGTAAAGCCGAGCTTACCGAGTGTCTGCAACAGCAGGCGAAGGCGAAAGCCGGTCTTGAAGAGTGCGAAATGGCATGGCTTGACGCGCACGAACAGCTTGAGGCGATGCTGCAAACTGACTAAACAGGCAGGCGGATATGACTCCCGACATCACCAGCGATATCACCTTTCGCAAACTGGCCATTTTTATGGCCTTCATGGAGAAAGGTAACATTGCCCGCGCCGCCGAAGCGCTAAACCTCAGCGGCGTGAGCGTGCACCGTGCGCTGCATACGCTGGAGGAGAACGTCCGCTGCCCGCTGTTTGTCCACAAGGGGCGAAATTTATTGCCCCTTCCCGCGGCCTGGACGCTGCTGGAATACTGCCAGGAAGCCACGCAAATCATGGAGCGGGGTCTGGCAGAAGCGCGCAAAATGGCGGGCATTGGTCAGGGCCGTTTGCGTGTCGGCACGCTCTATTCGCTGACGCTGGAAACCGTCCCGCAGTTGATTATGGGCATGAAACTGCGCCGCCCGGAGCTGGAAATGGATTTAACGATGGGGTCAAACGAGACCCTGTTGCACAAGCTTGAGGAAGGTTCGCTGGACGCGATACTGATCTCCATTTCTGAGTCAGAGCTGGACTCAGCCAACTTCGAAATGCTGCCGCTGTTCCACGACGAAATCTTCCTGGCCGCACCGGCCGCCGCGAAACTGAATACCTCCGCACCCGCCGATTTACGCGACTATCGCCAGCAGAAATTCGTCTCGCTGGCCGAAGGGTTCGCCACCTACGCCGGGTTTCAGGAAGCCTTCCACATCGCCGGGTTTGAGCCGGAGATCGTGACGCGGGTGAATGACATTTTTTCCATGCTGAGCCTGGTGCAGGCGGGCGTGGGCTTCACGTTGATGCCGGGGAGGATGAAGAAGGTGTATGAGAATTCGGTGCAGCTTCTCAAACTGGCGCAGCCCTACCAGATGCAGCAGCAAATCGCCATTGTCTTTGCCCGCAACCGCGAGCGCGACCCGAACTTACTGGCGCTGGCGGCAGAAGGCCGTATGTACGCCAGGAGTCTGCAGGATAACACCTGATTGCCGGCCCGATAAGCGAAGCGCCAACGGACGTAGCCCGGGTCAGGCGTTTACGCCGCCACCCGGGAAAGCACCAACGCGGCATATTCCCGGCTGGCGCGCGGCTTAGCCGGGCTACAGTCGCAGAGCCGAATACGTATTGTTACCCGGCCTGCGCTCTGAGCCGTTTAGCCAGATGTACAGCCACATCCATTCCGCTGCGTTCCAGCGAGACAGACTCCCCTTCCCACGCAGCCTGACGAGTTAAACAGGTCAATATACCGCCGGGCGGCATCTCAATCGCCAGCCGGGCCTCACGTTCATTCGCCGCAATCACCGCTTCCTGCCAGCGCACGGTGCGGGCCATATTCATCGCCAGATCGTCGGCAATCTTATCGGGCTGCGACAGCACGCGCCCGGTGCTGCCGCTGAGATAAGCGCAGGTAGGTCGGGCAAGCGTGACCTTGCGAAACGCCTCCACCAGTTTTTGCGCTGGTTCATTCAGAAGCGCACAGTGCGAGGGTACACTGACATCAAGGCGTCGAACTTTATTCGCCCCTTTCGCCAGCGCTTTCTCGCCCACACTCGCCATCGCCGCATCGCTACCGGCAATCACTATCTGGGTCTCGGCATTCAGATTGGCGATATACGCCCCGCTACCTTCCACCAGGGTTTCCACCTGCGACAGCGTCAGCCCCATAATGGCCGTTAAGCCATAACCATGGGGCCAGGCCTGTTCCATCAAATCACCGCGTAAGGCCACCAGATTCAGTGCGTCGGTATAATCCAGCGCTCCGGCGATAACCGCCGCCGGGTACGCACCAATAGAAAGCCCGCTGACGATATCGGGAGCAATATCACGGCGCATCAGTTCGTGCGCCCAGGCGACACCGGCTATCAGCAAACAAAGCTGCACCGCACGCGTATGCTGTAAGGCTTCTGCGCAATCCAGCGTATCGACATCGGCCCCCAGTACTTCACGCGCCTGCGCCAGCTCCGTTCCCGGAAGCGCGCGCAACATCCCCGGGTGCTGTGTCCCTTGCCCGGGAAAGGTAAACAGAATCTTCATTTAATGTCCCTCAAACCAGGGATCGCTGACCAACAGCGGTCCACGATTCGTTTTCAGCAGGACCTTGCCGTCACGCAGCCATTCCGCCAGCGCAAAACCGCCCTGCGGGACATTAACCTGCGTATCAACCCGGCATAAGGCCCCTGAAATCTGCTGCTGCCAGCGAATCAACGTCTCGCGTGCCAGCGGTTGCGGCGCGCGGATCATCAGGTCGAGATCGCTTGCCGCATGCAACACCGGAATCCCCGATGCCAGGGTATAACCGCCGCTGCCGGTAATCCCCCAGACCCATGGCCAGCGCTGCTGAGCCACCTGGAAGGCGACCTGTACGGGAGGCTGGGTGATAAACGGCGAGCGGACCAGCGTCTGCGTATCCACGAGATCTTCCGGAGAAACAACGCGGATAACGTGCTCGGGTGCGACCCAGGCGGCAGCGCGTTGTTCGCGTTTTAGGCCACGCACCCCGACGGGTACGCGTCCGTTTGGATTCACATCACGCCGCACCACCACCGGCAAACCAGGATGCCATATCTCATCTACCCAGTCCTCGGTAACGCCTTCCAGGGCGCTACGGTCAGCCAGCCAGATAAGATCGTGCGGTCGTAATGTTTTCATGGTTTAGATTCCTGAGGTCAGCGAGATAAACAGCGGCAACGACAGGATACACAGTACCGAGCTCAACAGCAGCACTGCTTCTGCATCCGGCGACTGCACGCCTAAACGGTTACCGAACACCACGCCGAAGAAACCGGCAGACAGGGCAATCATCAGGATAGCGGTAATCGCCACCGAACCGTGCAGACCGAAAATCAGCACAATGCCCCAGGCAATAAACGGCTGAATCAGCAGTTTGGCAATCGTTGAGGTGATAACCATCGTGTTGATCTGCAGTTTACGCGCAGAGAGGATCACCCCGGTCAGGAACAGCGCCGCCGCGGTTGCGGACAGGCCCAGCGGTTTGATCGCCGCCAGCAGCAGTTCCGGCATTTTGATGCCAATAGCCGAGAGGATTACCCCTAACAGCGGCCCCATCACGATCGGTTTTTTCAGCGAACGCCACATCAG
Organism: Phytobacter sp. V69; assembly: GCF_965644215.1. Classification (NCBI taxonomy): domain Bacteria; kingdom Pseudomonadati; phylum Pseudomonadota; class Gammaproteobacteria; order Enterobacterales; family Enterobacteriaceae; genus Phytobacter; species Phytobacter sp. V69. Next base: position 16,251 of record NZ_CBFFRL010000068.1, on the reverse strand, counting down.
CACCGGCAGCATGGCCAGCGTGGAACCGGTATTGCCGCCTTCCGCACGGGCTTTTTCACGTTCCAGAATCAGCAGGCAAAACGGGGTCATCAGCACAGAACCACAGGCGATAGACACTGCGACGGACAGCGACGTGGAGGAGCCTTCACCCAGCACGCTACCGAGAATCGGCAGACCCAGCGCCGCATAGTTCGGCAGCGCAACGGTCAGCGTCAGCACGGCGGCATCCTGCGGAGATTTTTTAAAGACGCTGGTTGCCAGGAAGTAAATAACCGCATAGGTAATCCACATTGCCAGGGTTAGCACCAGAATCAGCGGTGACTGAGCAACGATACCGGTCCATGGGGTTTGTACCGTGGCGCTGAACAGCGCAGCGGGAAGTGCAAAATCCATGACGAAAATATTGAGCAGGGACACATTCTTGTTATCCACCATTTTGGCCTTGCCCGCCCAGAAGCCCAGCAGCATGATGATGAAGATTGGTGCGAGGGCATGAACAATTACATAAGTCATAAATCACCTGTAATAAATAAAGAAACGTTTAGCACTGGCGCGATGGTTATTATTTTCAGGATGCAGTCTCCCGCGCGGACACAGTCGCTGTGCCCACGGGGTTATGCATCTGGCAGGTCTCTTTTTACTTACCAGCTCGCTTTCATGCGTTCACGCACAAGCGCAGAGCTACGGCGATTGTCAGCACCCAGACGATTTTTAAGGGTGGCATCCTGACTAGCGTCTTTGATGGCCTGGTTTAACGTGGTAATGACCAGCGTCAGATCATGTGCAGACGGGGCATCCGGGTTGCTGATATCCAGCAGGTTTTCCAGGAGTCCCAGAGTGGCGTAGTTACTGATGTCATACGCCATCGGCGGAATGGTTGCCGCCAGTTTTTCCAGCGCCTCAACGGTACGCAGGGTGATACGCGCGGCGGATTCTTTGCCCATCGCGTGGATCAATACGCCTTTGTCGTTAAAGGCAATCAGACGATTGGCCTGATAACCATGCGCCAGAAATGCACCGGACATCGCTTTACCGACGATAAGACCAATCACCGGATGGCCCGCCAGACGCGCGTTGGCATAGGCCGCAGCGGCACCGGCCAGCGCCTGATGAATGCCGAAGCCTTCTTCACGACGACCATAGGCCTGGCTTGGCACATCAATCACCGCCACAATCGGGCGTTTCACGGTTTTGTCAACATCGGCAGCGACCGTTTCGTTAACCACTTTCGCCAGCGTCCAGCCTTCCAGCAGACCCACTTCGCCTTTGGCGGCGCGCGGGAAATGGTTATTCGCATCCGGCACAACGGCAACAAATCGCACCGCTTCACCGTTCAGTTCGCCATCGGCTGCCTGTACGGATGGGCACAGCCCTTCAATACGTTTGGCGTTTGGTACCAGAGTTTCCAGCCATAATTCGCCACGGCTTATTGAGTTACTCATCATTTCACCTCCCGGGCGAAGAGCGCGTTAATTTGTTCTGAATCGGCCTGTTTGCGGGTGTCGAAATTCGTCAGGCGGTCGAGATACCAGGCGTAGTTGTCGGTACGGTGTTTTGCCGGAACGCCTTTCGCCAGCGCCTCGTTCATTGCCGCTTTTACCGCGTTGACGCCATCGCCAACCAGCGCATCCACCAGCCCACTTTGATAGCGGACTTCGCCACCGGTCATGCTCCAGATAAACGGACGGTCGCGGGAGTCGTACTCTTCAATCCCGGCTTCCTGTTCAATAACCTGCGGACCGTTCAGACCCAGACGCGCTTCGCGCGTGACAATCAGATAGCTACACAGCGCCGCGGCGATGGACATCCCGCCGAAGCAGCCAACGGTCCCGGCCACAATCCCGACGACCGGGGTGTAGCGACGCAGGTCAACAATCGCCGCATGGATATCAGCAATCGCCGCCAGACCGAGGTTCGCTTCCTGCAGACGCACGCCGCCGGTTTCGAGGCACAGAACGGCCTGAGTCGGGATACCGTTACGGTTATCTTCCGCCGCCAGCTCCAGCGCCGCCGCCATTTTGGCACCGGACACTTCGCCCATACTGCCACCCTGGAAGGCGCCTTCAATGGCAATCACCACCGCCGGTTGGCCGTTGATGGTGCCTTTCGCCACTACCATGCCGTCATCGGCCTGCGGAACAATGCCCTGCGCGCCGAGCCACGGGGAAACAATCCCTTCAAACGGGTCGAGCAGTTCACGGTAGCTGCCCTCATCCAGCAGCGCATGCGCACGCTGACGCGCTTTTAATTCGATAAAACTGCGATCATCACGCATAGCTCACCTCTTCAAAAACCTGCTCGATACGAATGCGCGCGACGCCGGGCGTTGCACCGAAATCGTGGATGGTCAGAGTGCCTGCAGGCAGGTTGCTGACGGTTTGCAGACGGTTGAACAAAGCTTCCCAGCGACCACGGCTGTTGTCGACGGAAGTCGTGATATCAATAGTGAGGGTCTGGCTCAGGTCGGCGGTGAATAACACCTCCATATCCCCGGAACCGACAACCCCTGCCAGCGCTCTGCCGTTTAACGTACGGCTGGCGGGCACGGTTAATGTGATTTTTTCCATAACATCCTCTTAATTCGCTAAATAAGGCGTTTCGATGCGGTCGATAAACAACGTCGCCGCGAGCAAGTCGGCCGCGCCGCCGGGCGAGGCGTTCAGGGCAAGCATCTGGCGGTCTAAAACGGCCAGGGCCTGCTGTCCGGCTAATTGCGCTGTTCCGCCTGCGCTCAATACGGCACGTGCGCCATCCTGCATCGCATCCAGCCCTTCAAGGCCAGCGCGTGACAGCACGCAGGTATCGGTCAGTGAGGTCATGATGGCCATCAGCGCGTCCAGACGGGCGTGGCATTCACGGCTACCGTTTAGCCGGCTCAAACGCAGTTGCGGTAATGCGCACTGCATAATGTGCGGGAACCCTTGCTGTGCCTCTTCTCTGGCACCCGGAACGCGATAGCGGTGCGTCGCGCGAAGCCCTTTACTGAACACGCGTGGCGCGGTGTCATCCGGCAACATCGCCAGACTTGCCGCGGTTGCGGTTACCGCCGCCGCGCTGCCTTCACCTCCGAGCATCGCCACGGCGCTGACCAGCAGCCCCAGTGCCCAAATCGCGCCGCGGTGTGTATTCACGCCGCCCGTTGTCGTCATCATGGCCTGCTCGCCTTCACGACCGAGCCGCCCTATGGTTTGTCGCAGCGCAATATCCGCCGGGCGTTGCCAGCTTTGTTGCGCCAGCGCCTGAAACGTGGGGGTCAGGCTGTGTGCGGAGCGCTCCATCAGCGCAAGTGATAAATCGTGGTGCGCGCCGTTCCCCCGACTGTCCACCAGACCGGGTTTCGGGCTTAATCGTGCTTCGTCAATCAGACACTGCGTGGCGGTTCGCGCCAGCCATTCGGCACCGCCTTCAACCTGAATCTGTGGCAGAAGTTTCATTACCAGCTCCGGAATTTCGCAGGTGGGTTGTAGAGACCACCGGACCATTCCACCAGGTCTGCCACGCTGCTTGCCGCCAGTAACGAGCGGGTTGCATCGGTGCGGCGAATGCCCATGTCTTCTGGATACACCACTTTGCCGCTGCGACGCAGGTCGGCAACGCGTTTGGCGTCTACGCCCAGGCCGATATCGGTGATACCCGCCACGGCGGCAACCATCGCACGGCGTTCTTCAATGCTTTCGGCACGGTAGAGGTAGGCGATACCTTCTTCGGTCAGCACATGGGTGACGTCATCGCCATAAATCATGACCGGTGCCAGCGGCATACCAGACGTTTTGGCGACTTCCACCGCATCGAGCGTTTCCACGAAGGTCGGTTTTGCGCCAGCCTGGAAGGTTTCGACCATCTGCACGACGAGTTTTTTACCGCGCTGCATCGGGTCGGGTTCGGTGATCATATTCAGCCAGGCCGGAGTGGCATGGCGACGACCGTGTGGGTCATGCCCCATGTTCGGCGCACCGCCGAAACCTGCCAGACGCCCACGGGTTACCGTTGAGGAGTTTGCCAGGCCATCAATTTGCAGAGTTGATCCGATAAACATATCTACCGCGTACTGACCTGCCAACTGGCAGAACACGCGGTTAGAACGCATCGAGCCATCAGAGCCGGTAAAGAACACGTCCGGACGGGCGCGGATATACTCTTCCATCCCCAGCTCGCCGCCAAAGCAGTGCACGCTCTCAACCCAGCCGCTTTCAATCGCCGGGATCAGCGTCGGATGCGGGTTCAGCGTCCAGTGTTTACAGATTTTGCCTTTCAGGCCGAGCTGTTCGCCGTAGGTTGGCAGCAGAAGCTCAATCGCCGCGGTGTTAAAGCCGATACCGTGGTTTAACGACTGCACCTGATGTTCGGCGTAGATACCTTTGATGGCCATCATCGCCATCAGGATATGTTCCTGTTTGATCAGGCGCGGGTCGCGGGTAAACAGCGGTTCAATGAAGAACGGCTTGTCGGCCACGACGACGTAATCAATCCACGAACCGGGGACGTCAACGCGCGGTAAATCGCACTCGTCATCCACCAGCTCATTCACCTGGGCGATAACAATACCGTCGCGGAAGGCGGCGGCTTCGACCAGCGCCGGGGTATCTTCGGTACTTGGCCCGGTGTATAGGTTGCCTTTACGGTCCGCTTTATAACCGGCGATCAGCGCCACGTTTGGCGAGAGGTCAACGTACAGACGGGAGTAAAGCTCGATGTAGGTGTGAATGGCGCCGATTTCCAGTTGGCCATCTTCCAGCAGCTGCGAGATGCGCAGGCTCTGGGTGCCGGAGAAGGAGAAGTCCAGTTTGCGGGCGATACCTTTTTCGAAGATATCCAGATGCTCGCTGCGCCCGACGCTTGGCATGATCATATGCAGGTCGTGGACTTTTTGCGGATTGACCGACGCCAGCGCGCGGGAGAGAAAATCAGCCTGTTTTTGGTTATTCCCTTCCAGTACCACTTTGTCGCCCGGGGCGATCAATTTTTCCAGCATGGCGACCAGATCGTCGGTCGGCAGCACCTTACCCTGTACGGGTACGGATGCCAGGCGACGCTGTTTTTCCGTGCGCCGCGTGTTCCAGACTCGTTCTGGTGTTTGTCCAGATAACATTATTAACCTCCTGATTCAGCGAATCATTTTGATTTGCTTAACACTGAATAAAGTGTGCACTCTGGTGAGAAAGGCATCAATTAAGGATAAAAGACGATTGTTAGCCTGAGAGTAATAATCAATGTCATAATTTGTGATGCAGATCAGAACAGGAGCAAAATAAACCTCGTACAGGAGCGAGATCCGCGTAAGAAGATTCTGTTTTTACTCCCTCTCCTCCACCAAAAAGTGCAGCAAATAAGCAGAAATCGACAAAGGCAAAAAAGGATAATGCCGGGAATTCATAAACACATCACGGAACTGACGGTATAGTAGGCGTTAACGAATTGGAAAATATTGCATCGTCATGACTCAAATAACCCCAGCAGAACTCGACATTCCCGGCGACGACAGCACGCTCTTCCGCCCCATGCGCGGCGGGAGCAATCCGCATTTTCAGACCATGCTGCCGCGTCTTATCCGCCGGAAACTGGGCTTTACCCCAACCTGGCAGCGCCTGGAACTGCCGGATGGCGATTTTGTCGATCTCGCCTGGAGCGAAGACCCTGCGCAGGCGAAACATAAACCCCGCCTGGTGGTTTTTCACGGGCTGGAAGGCAGCCTGCACAGTCCCTACGCTCACGGCCTGATCGAAGCTGCAAAAGCACGCGGCTGGCTGGGCGTAGTGATGCATTTCCGTGGTTGTAGCGGTGAGCCTAACCGTCTTCATCGCATTTACCATTCTGGCGAAACCGAAGACGGCACCTGGTTCTTACACTGGCTGAAACGTGAGTTCGGCGAGGCGCGTACTGCCGCGGTTGGTTATTCACTGGGCGGCAATATGCTCGCCTGCCTGCTGGCGAAAGAAGAAGATAGCGTCCCCCTGGATGCGGCGGTGATTGTCTCTGCCCCCTTCGTGCTGGAAGCGTGCAGCGAGCATATCGAAACCGGCTTCTCACGGGTGTACCAGCACTATTTGCTCAACCTGCTGAAAGCCAACGCGTCGCGCAAGTTAAAAGCCTATCCGGGGTCGTTACCTATTGATTTGCGCCAGTTGAAACGCCTGCGTCGCCTGCGTGATTTCGATGATGCGATTACCGCGCGTATCCACGGTTTTGCCGATGCGATTAACTATTATCGCCAGTGCAGCGCCATGCCATTGCTGAATAAAATCAGCAAACCGACCCTGATCATCCATGCGAAAGACGATCCTTTTATGGATCAAAACGTGATCCCCGATACGCAGACATTGCCGCCATCGGTAGAATATCAACTGACCGAACACGGTGGTCACGTGGGTTTTGTAGGCGGCACGTTGCTGCGCCCGGAAATGTGGCTGGAAAAACGGATCCCCGACTGGCTGCACACTTATCTGGAAAGCTGAAATGATTATTCCCTGGCAGGATCTGGCACCTGAGACGCTGGATAACCTGATTGAAAGCTTTGTCTTGCGCGAAGGCACCGATTATGGTGAACATGAGCGCTCGCTCGAACAAAAGGTCGCCGATGTAAGACGGCAGCTGAAAAACGGCGAGGCCCTACTGGTGTGGTCAGAACTGCATGAAACCGTCAACATTATGCCACGCTCGCAGTTTCGCGAGTAACGTGCAGGGCGGCAGGCTTCACCTACAATAATGGCTTACTCAGGGAGTTGCTATGTCCGCTAAACATCCGGTTATTGCCGTAACAGGTTCCAGCGGTGCGGGAACCACCACCACCAGCCTCGCGTTTCGCAAAATCTTCGCTCAACTGGATTTGCATGCCGCCGAGGTCGAGGGTGACAGCTTTCATCGCTACACCCGCCCTGAGATGGACATGGCAATCCGTAAAGCCCGCGATTTAGGTCGACATATCAGCTACTTTGGCCCGGAAGCGAACGACTTCGGCCTGCTGGAGCAAACCTTTACTGAGTACGGACAAACCGGCAAAGGCCAGGCGCGAAAATACCTGCACACCTACGATGAAGCCGTGCCCTGGAATCAGGTACCCGGCACGTTCACCCCCTGGCAACCGCTGCCGGAACCAACCGATGTACTGTTCTATGAGGGGCTGCACGGCGGCGTGGTGACGCCGCAGCATGATGTGGCTCGCCACGTGGATCTGCTGGTGGGCGTAGTACCCATCGTCAACCTCGAGTGGATGCAAAAGCTGGTGCGCGATACCAGCGAGCGCGGCCATTCCCGCGAGGCGGTGATGGATTCGGTGGTTCGCTCGATGGAAGACTACATCAACTTCATCACCCCACAGTTTTCCCGCACCCATATCAATTTCCAGCGCGTGCCGACCGTGGACACCTCCAACCCGTTCGCCGCCAAAGTCATTCCCTCGCTGGATGAAAGCTTTGTGGTGATTCATTTCCGTAATCTGGAAGGCATTGATTATCCCTGGCTGCTGGCGATGTTGCAGGGCTCATTCATTTCGCACATGAATACTCTGGTGGTGCCGGGCGGGAAAATGGGGCTGGCGATGGAACTCATCATGACGCCGCTGGTACAACGGCTGATGGAAGGTAAGAAGATCGAGTAGTTTTCTGGCAAACAGAAAATCTGCTTCCGCCCGATGTAGCCCCGGTTAGCGCAGCGCCACAGGGGAAATGTCGGATGCTGAAAGTGCCGGAGATCGCCTCCGGCAACACATCAGGCTTCGATCACTTCATACGAGTGTGTGATATTTACCGCTTTCTCCAGCATCAATGCCACAGAGCAGTACTTCTCGGCGGAGAGATCCACCGCACGCGAAACCGCGGCATCTTTCAGCGCTTTGCCGGTCACGATGAAGTGCAAATTAATATGCGTGAACAGGCGCGGAGCCTCTTCACGACGCTCTGACGTTAGCTTCACTTCGCAGTCTGTCACGTCGTGACGCCCTTTTTGCAGGATAGAGACAACATCAATAGCGCTGCATCCGCCTGCCGCCATCAGCACCATTTCCATCGGGCTTGGTGCCTTGTCGCCTGAGTTACCGTCCATCAGGATCTGGTGCCCGGACGCAGACTCGCCAAGGAACGTTAAACCTTCTACCCATTTCACACGAGCTTGCATTTTAATTAACTCCGGAGTTGCAATTTTCTTTACAGATTACGCGCACATAAGAAAAGTCGCAACGGAAGGCGACCTGCGTCAAGCTGAAGCGAGACACCAGGAGACAGGCAGCAAAAGCTATGCTAAAACAATCTGGATGCTACAGTGATATACATTGACGTTTAGCATGTATGCAGAGGACATCACATATTACAGGCCGCAGGCATGTCTGACGGTCCACTTCCCAGCTATCGGGAAGATAGATTGCAACCCCGGACGCGTTGTGTGAATCCAGCGTCTGGAGCCAGCTTATAACAGAGGATAACCGCGCATGGTGCTTGGCAAACCGCAAACAGACCCGACTCTCGAATGGTTCTTGTCTCATTGCCACATTCATAAGTACCCGTCGAAGAGCACGCTGATTCACCAGGGTGAAAAAGCGGAAACGTTGTATTACATCGTCAAAGGCTCAGTGGCTGTGCTAATCAAGGATGAAGAAGGTAAAGAGATGATCCTCTCTTACCTTAACCAGGGAGATTTTATCGGTGAACTGGGTCTGTTCGAAGAGGGTCAGGAGCGTAGTGCATGGGTACGCGCCAAGACAGCTTGTGAAGTGGCCGAAATCTCCTACAAAAAATTCCGTCAGCTCATTCAGGTGAACCCGGATATTCTGATGCGCTTGTCTTCTCAGATGGCGCGTCGTCTGCAGGTTACATCAGAAAAAGTCGGCAACCTCGCATTCCTTGATGTGACGGGCCGCATTGCACAGACGCTGCTGAATCTGGCGAAACAACCGGATGCAATGACCCACCCGGACGGTATGCAAATTAAAATTACTCGTCAGGAAATTGGTCAGATCGTCGGCTGTTCCCGTGAAACTGTGGGACGTATCCTGAAAATGTTGGAAGATCAAAACCTGATCTCTGCACACGGCAAAACTATCGTCGTGTACGGTACACGTTAATTCTCAAGCGGCGCATCGTACTTAGCGATGCGCCGTTTTTGTCTCTATTCCCCATGTGGCGCAGGCTGATTTATCACCCCGAAATCAACTATGCACTGCGACAAACGCTGGTGTTATGCCTCCCTGTGACCGTTGGCCTGCTTATCGGGCGTCTCGATCTCGGTCTGCTGTTCTCTCTTGTTCCTGCCTGCTGCAATATTGCCGGTCTGGATACACCGCACAAACGTTTCTTTAAACGCCTGATCGTTGGCGGTTCACTTTTTGCTGGCAGCAGCCTTACGGTACAGTTGTTACTGACACAAAATATCCCCTTGCCGCTGATCCTGACCGGACTCACGCTATTGCTTGGCGTCACGGCGGAAATCAGCGCCTTGCACGGACGCCTGCTGCCCGCCTCGCTCATTGCGGCCATCTTTACCTTAAGCCTCGCCGGGAATATGCCCGTCTGGGAACCGTTGCTGATTTATGGGCTCGGCACCCTGTGGTACGGCGCGTTTAACGCCTTCTGGTTCTGGCTCTGGCGGGAACAGCCGCTGCGCGAATCGTTAAGCCTGCTCTATCGCCAGTTGGCGGACTACTGTGAAGCAAAATACAGCCTGCTGACGCAACACGCCGATCCGGAAAAAGCCCTCCCGCCGCTGCTGGCACGCCAGCAAAAAGCGGTGGATATGATAAGCCAGAGCTACCAGCAGTTGCATATGCTGGCGGCCAATAAGAACAACGATTACAAGCGGTTGCTGCGTATGTTCCAGGTCGCGCTGGATTTGCAAGAGCATATCTCCGTCAGCCTCCATCAACCGCAAGAGGTTCAGGAGCTGGTTGAACGCAGCCACGCTGAAGAGGTTATCCGCTGGAATGCGCAAACCGTCGCCGCGCGGTTACGGGTGCTCGCCGATGACATTCTCTATCATCGCTATCCCCGGCGTTTCAATATGGATAAGCAGATAGGCGCGCTGGAGAAAATCGCCCGTCAGCACCCGGATAACCCGGTTGGACAGTTCTGCGCCTGGCATTTCAGCCAGATAGCCCGCGTTTTGCGCACCCAGCGTCCACTCTATGTTCGCGACCTGATGGCTGAGAAGCAGCGCCGCCTGCCGCTGCTCCCTGCCTTCAAAAGTTATCTGTCGTTGAAATCCGCTGCCTTTCGCAATGCGGCGCGGATAAGCGTCATGCTCAGCATTGCCAGCCTGATGGGCAGCGCGCTCCATCTGCCCAAGCCTTACTGGATCATGATGACGGTGATGTTTGTCACGCAAAACGGCTACGGTGCCACGCGGGTACGCATTCTGCATCGGGCGGCAGGCACCATGGCCGGATTGATCATTGCCGGCGCAACGCTGCACTACCACGTACCGGAAGGTTTCACGCTGGCGGCAATGCTGATGGTGACGCTGGTGAGCTACCTGATTATCCGCAAAAGCTACGGCTGGGCGATGGTCGGCTTTACTCTCACCGCGGTGTATACACTCCAGTTGCTCACGCTGAACGGCGAGCAGTTTATCGTTGCCCGTCTTATCGACACGCTGATCGGCTGCCTGATCGCTTTTGGCGGTGTTGTCTGGCTGTGGCCCCAGTGGCAAAGCGGCCTGCTGCGCAAAAACGCCCATGACGCGCTGGAAACCTATCAGGATGCCATCCGCCTGATTCTGAGCGATGATCCCCAGGCTACGCCGCTGGCCTGGCAGCGCATGCGGGTAAACCAGGCGCACAACGCCCTCTTCAACTCACTGAATCAGGCGATGCAGGAACCCGGCTTTGACACGCGCTATCTGGCCGATATGAAGCTGTGGGTCACGCACAGTCAGTTTATTGTCGAACACATTAATGCGATGACGACCCTGGCGCGGGAACACACCATGCTCACGCCGGATCTGGCGCAGCGTTATTTACAGTCGTGTGAAATTGCCCTGCAGCGCTGTCAGCAGCGGCTGGAATACGATGGACCGGGAAGTTCGGGGGATGTGAATATTCTGGAAGCACCGGAGAGTATGACGCACGGTCCAATGAGCACGCTGGAACAGCACCTGCAACGTATTCTGGGGCATCTGAGCACCATGCACACCATTTCGTCGGTGGCATGGCGTCAGCGTCCGCATCACGGCATCTGGTTAAATCGCCGCTTACGGTCTTAAGTGTTAATCACTTTCGCTACGGCTTTCGCGAAGCGCTGCATACCTTCATCGATATCGCTCTCTTCAACGATAAGCGCGGGTGCAAAACGCATCACGTCAGGTCCGGCATTCAGTACCATCACACCGGCATCGGCAGCAGCCAGCAGGAAGTCACGTGCGCGACCTTTGAATTGCGGATTCAGTTCGGCACCAATCAACAGCCCCATGCCGCGAATTTCGCTGAAAATATTGTACTGCGCGTTGATCTTCTCCAGATGTTTGACGAACAGCTCGCGTTTCTCGTTCACGCCATTCAACACTTCTGGCGTGTTGATGATGTCGAATGCGGCACCGGCAACGGCACAGGCCAGCGGGTTACCGCCGTAGGTCGAGCCGTGAGAACCCGGATGGAACGCACTGGCGATCTCCTGGGTGGTGAGCATGGCGCTAATCGGGAAACCGCCGCCAAGCGCTTTGGCGCTGGTCAGGATGTCCGGGGTTACGCCATAGTGCATGTAAGCGAACAGATCGCCGCAGCGTCCCATCCCACACTGCACTTCATCAAACACCAACAGCGCGTTGTGTTCGTCGCACAGGTCGCGCAGACCCTGCAGAAACTCTGGGGTTGCCGCCGTTACGCCGCCTTCTCCCTGAATCGGCTCAACCACCACCGCACAGGTATGATCGTCCATCACCGCTTTCACGGCATGCAGGTCGTTATAAGGTACGTGAACGATATCCGCCGGTTTCGGGCCAAAGCCGTCTGAATATTTCGGCTGCCCGCCAACGGTCACGGTGAACAGTGAACGGCCGTGAAACGCATTGTGGAACGCGATGATTTTGCTTTTATGCGGGCTATGGCGTGTAGATGCATAATAACGCGCCAGTTTGAATGCCGTTTCGTTGGCTTCGGTGCCGGAGTTCATAAACACCACACGCTCGGCGAAGGTCGCGTCGATCATCTTACGCGCCAGGCGCAGTGCGGGTTCGTTAGTAAATACGTTGCTGATATGCCACAGGGTCTCGCCCTGGGTTTTTAACGCCTCCACCAGCGCCGGATGGCAGTGTCCCAGAGCGGTAACCGCGATACCACCCGCAAAATCAACGTACTCTTTACCCTGCTGATCCCACACGCGGCTACCTTTTCCCTTCACCGGAATAAATTCGGCCGGTGCGAAAATTGGTAAAATGACGTCGTCGAACGTTGCCCGCGTGATTGCACCTTGCTCAGTTGCCATGTAACCCCACCCTTTTTAAACAAGAAGTAGAAGTGAAAATATAATCACGAAATATGCATAAAAATCACTCAATGGCAACTAAAAATCGGCGCGATGCAGAAAGTTATTCAGCAGCGCATGGCCTTGCTCGCTAAGAATACTTTCCGGATGAAACTGCACCCCTTCCAGATCCCACTGACGATGGCGAATCCCCATGATCTCTTGCGCTTCGCTCCATGCGGTCACCTCAAAGCAGTCCGGGAGCGAAGGCGGGTCGATCAGCAAAGAATGGTAGCGTGTGACGGTTAACGGGTTATTTAGGCCGCGAAAAACCCCCTGCCCCGTATGGGTCACCGGAGAGGTTTTCCCGTGCATAACCTGCTGCGCCCGAACAATGCGCGCACCGAAGACCTGGGCGATGGCCTGGTGACCGAGGCAGACGCCGAGAATCGGCAGCGTACCGGCATAGTGGCGAATGACATCGAGCGAGATGCCCGACTCATCCGGCGTGCAGGGGCCTGGGGAAATCACGATTTTCTCGGGGGCCATGGCGGCGATATCCGCCAGCGTGATCTCGTCATTACGCCTGACCTCAACCTGCGCGCCCAACTCGCAGAAATACTGATACAGGTTCCAGGTAAAAGAGTCGTAATTATCAATAAGCAGGATCATGGCGGCCTCATCATTTTTAGCCGCCCTATTCTACTCAGTTTCGACAGCTTCGCTTACCACTTTGCCGAAGATCTCGCACAGCGGTTTCAGCTCTCCCATCGCCCCTGCCTGGTTCGCTTTACTCCAGCTTTCCGGATCAACGCCCCGCCAGTCCAGCCGATATCCGGCATGCAAAGCCAACTGCTCGAAGAAAATGCGCTGGGCGATACCGTTACCGATACGGAAAGGATGTAATACATTGATTTCGCAGTAGTAATGCGCCAGTCTCTCAATAAACTCTTTCTTCCCGAGCCCCTGCAGCCACGCTTCATCTTCAAGCGCGCGCATTAAAACATTGCCCTCTTTTTCGATGTATTCGAAATGGCAGAAACGGGTATCGCCCTGGTAGATGTCCACCTCACGAAACTGCCCGGCCCAGTAGAAGATATCCTGGTAGATATGGCGGTGAATGGCGCACAGATGCGGCAGACCACGCGCTTGAGGCCCCAGTTCAAGCGTCGCAGCACGCAGCGCGGTCAACTCATACGCGGCCTGCTCCAGACGCTGCGCCTGGTGAATACCCAGCACGTTACGCATCACGTTGATGCCTGGATAGAGGTAAGGATCGCGACCGTCGCCAAATTTATCGCTCATAGTGCCTCCTGAGTTCTTCCAGTCGCACATTTGCCTCGTCGGAGGTAAGCGTCACCAGCGGGCTCTCAACACCTTCAAGACGTCGGCTGGCCTGAAAATTGACATTGCGGTCTTGCTCCCAGAGACGGGATGTTTGTCGGTCAGTGAGTTTTTTGGTCATAACGCCTCCCTGGTGTCTCGGTCATGTGCCACAAGTATAAGCAGCAATTTCGCGTCACGCAGGGAGGGAAACGCGCACAGGCCCGGACGGCCCGTGCGAAAAGAGATTACGGCAGGACTTTAGCAGAGAGGATAACAACCGGTTTTGACGGCACATTCTGATACGGGCCGACGTCGTGGGTTGGAACCTGAGAAATCTTATCGACCACGTCCATCCCTTTCACAATTTTACCAAAGACCGCGTAGCCAAAGTCACGCTGACCGTGGTCGAGGAAGGCGTTATCGGCAACGTTGAGGAAGAACTGGCTGGTGGCGCTGTCTTTATCCGCCGTACGGGCCATGGAGATGGTGCCGCGGGTGTTACGCAAACCGTTATCCGCTTCGTTTTTAATCGGCGGGTTAGGCTGCTTTTGCTGCATTTGTTCAGTGAAACCACCGCCCTGAACCATAAAACCCGGGATCACACGGTGAAAGGTGGTGTTGTTATAAAAACCGTTGTTCACATAATCCACAAAGTTTTTCACCGACACGGGGGCTTTCTGACTGTTCAGCTCCAGTTCGATGTTGCCAGCTGACGTGGTGAGCAGAACATGAGGATCGCCTTTTGCCGCCAGTGCGGAAGAGGAGATTGCAGAAAGGGCACAAACAGCCACAATTGCCGCCAGAGTCGATTTAACCATGAGGTTTCCTTAACGAAATGCAGGTACGAAAGCGAGTGGCTTGATTCTAAAGAGCACTCCGCCACCAGGCCAGCCTTTTACTTAATTTTACTCAATTGAAACATATGTAACGCAGGCTGACCACGCATTGCGTGGCCATTCTGCTATCGCCTTCACTAACTCTTGCGATGAAAAGCCACTTCTTCGCCACCGTTGTCCGTTTGGATCCAACTTTGCGCAGGTTGCGTGGTAGCTATCACCCGTCCCTGGCGAATCGACCAGCGCACCGGCGACTGGCAACGTACCGCATCAAAACAGCTCTCCACCGGCAAAATGATCATATTCGCCGGATTGCCCGTCACAATGCCGTAGTCCTTAAGACCAAAGGTTCTGGCGCTGTTATCGGTAATCAGCCGCAGGCCATCGTCGATTTGCTGATACCCCATCAACTGGCAAACATGCAGACCCATATGCAGCACCTGCAACATGTTGCCCGTACCGAGCGGATACCAGGGATCGAACACATCGTCATGGCCAAAGCAGACGTTAATCCCGGCGGCCAGCATCTCCTTAACGCGCGTAATCCCACGCCGCTTCGGATAATCATCAAAACGCCCCTGCAGATGGATATTCACCAGCGGGTTGGCAACAAAGTTGATACCGGAGAGTTTCAGCAAGCGGAACAGGCGCGAAGTATAAGCGCCATTGTACGAGTGCATCGCCGTGGTGTGGCTGGCGGTCACGCGCGCGCCCATCTCCATTTTCAGCGCCAGCGCCGCTACCGTTTCGACAAACCGCGACTGCTCATCGTCGATCTCGTCACAGTGGATATCCAGCGGTCGGTCATATTTCTTCGCCAGCTCAAAGGCGATGTGCAGCGATTCCACCCCATACTCGCGGGTAAATTCAAAATGGGGGATCGCCCCAACCACATCCGCACCAAGCAGTAAGGCATCTTCCAGCAGCGCCGCCCCGTTGGGATAGGACAAGATCCCTTCCTGTGGGAAAGCAACAATTTGCAGGTCTATCCAGGGCGCGACCTCCTGTTTCACCTCCAGCATCGCTTTCAGCGCCGTTAGCGTTGGATCGGAGACATCTACATGGGTACGCACATGCTGGATACCGTTGGCCATCTGCCATTTCAGCGTCTGCCACGCGCGCTTTTTTACGTCTTCGTGGCTGAGCAATGCTTTGCGTTCCGCCCAGCGCTCAATGCCCTCAAACAGTGTGCCCGACTGGTTCCAGTTCGGCTCGCCTGCGGTCTGGGTGGTATCAAGATGGATATGCGGTTCGATAAAGGGCGGCAGCGCCAGTCCGCCCCTGGCGTTTAAGACATCGTAACTTTCATGATGCGGGGCGCTCATCGGGGTGATTTCACCGAAATGGCCCTTCTCAATAGCGATTTGCCAAAGCCCTTCTCGCCCTGGCAAACGAACGTTCTGAACCAGCCAAAGTGGTGTTGCCGTCATGCTTCTACCCCCTGGTTATCACTGAAACGTTGTTTCAGGCAATTGCCATAAATTCACGGCTTTTTTTGTACACAATTTCCACAAACATGAAAAGCCTGACAGATCCGTGACTTATAAAAAACCTTCAAAATCAATTACCTACCCATTAAGTGGTAGGTGAAGGTGTATTTGACCTGCATCAATAAACGCCAATGCTGAATCGTTAAGGAAGGTGCGATTTAATCGGTGGGGTTCAGTGGAGTCCTTAGCTGTATTAGCCTTACCTTAGCTGAGCTGTAT
>NZ_CBFFRL010000067.1:0-24031 GCF_965644215.1 Phytobacter sp. V69 | reverse complement strand
CCTGTTAGGGCGCGGCTGGTAAGAGAGCCTTATAGGCGCATCAGAAAAACCTCCGGCTATGCCGGAGGATATTTATTTATTGCAGCACAGAGACTCAAATCATTCATAATGCGTCGAGGCAACTGAGTCCGGCATTTCTCGGGCATACTCAAATCTGTGACCAGATAGCGCTGATGCCGCCAACAAAGAAGCAGCTTGAAGCATAAAGTGTATATAATTCTGGAAAGCGTAACCCACGCTGTAATAATTTAATCCTCTGTGTAAATGTCGAGCCTGCCCTGACAACATAACGACAGGCTCCTGAAAAGGAGTGCTTTTTTTCATGTCCAGGTCGCTATTAACCAACGAAACCAGTGAACTTGATTTACTGGATCAACGTCCTTTCGAACAAACAGACTTCGATATTCTCAAATCATACGAAGCCGTTGTGGACGGGTTAGCGATGCTCATTGGTTCCCACTGCGAAATCGTTTTGCACTCCCTGCAGGATCTGAAATGTTCCGCCATTCGTATTGCTAACGGCGAACACACCGGACGTAAAATCGGTTCGCCGATTACTGACCTTGCATTGCGTATGCTGCATGATATGACCGGTGCGGATAGTAGCGTGTCCAAATGCTACTTCACGCGTGCGAAAAGCGGCGTTTTAATGAAATCGGTGACTATTGCTATTCGTAACCGCGATCATCGAGTCATTGGTCTGTTGTGTATCAACATGAACCTTGACGTGCCTTTCTCGCAAATCATGAGCACCTTTATTCCGCCAGAAACTCCGGATGCGGGTTCTTCTGTTAACTTTGCTTCTTCGGTAGAGGATCTGGTCACTCAGACTCTCGAGTTCACGATTGAAGAAGTGAATGCCGACCGTAACGTTTCCAATAACGCCAAGAATCGCCAAATCGTTCTGAATCTCTACGAAAAAGGTATCTTCGATATTAAAGATGCCATCAACCAGGTTGCGGATCGTTTGAATATCTCCAAGCACACCGTCTATCTGTACATTCGCCAGTTCAAGAGCGGTGATTTCTCAGGGCAGGAACGTTAATGCGTTTTGCCTTAATGGTCACCGGCCCGGCTTATGGTTCCCAGCAGGCGAGCAGCGCATATCAGTTTGCCTGCGCGTTACTGGAAAGTGGACATGAGCTGAGCTGTGTCTTTTTCTACCAGGACGGCGTCAGCAATGCGAATTTACTGACGTCTCCCGCCAGTGACGAGTTCGATCTCGTTCGCGCGTGGCAGCGTCTGCATGAGCAGCATCAGGTCGCATTGCATATCTGTGTTGCCGCAGCGTTGCGCCGGGGTGTTGTCGATGACACTGAGGCCGGGCAGCAAGGGTTGCCTTGCGCCAATCTCCAGGCGGGGTTTTCTCTCTCTGGCCTGGGTGCGCTGGCCGAAGCGGCATTAACCTGCGATCGCGTGGTGCAATTCTAATGAAACGTATCGCCTTTAACTTTACCTCTGCGCCGCATGGATCGGCAGCCGGACGTGAAGGCCTGGATGCGTTAATGGCCACGTCTGCGTTTACTGATGATATCGGCGTGTTTTTTATCGGTGACGGTGTTTTCCAACTGCTGGTAAATCAGCAACCGAACGTCATTTTGGCGCGCGATTACATCGCTACCTTTAAAGTTCTTCCTCTTTATGACATCGAAACCTGTTGGGTTTGTCAGGCGTCGCTGCGTGAGCGCGGCCTGAGTGAATCAACGCAATTTGTGTTGCCAGCGCAACTGCTGGAGCCGGATGCGCTTCGCGACCAACTGGATGGATACGATGTTGTTATGACGTTTTGAGGCGCTTATGTTGCACACTCTGGCTCATTCACCCTGGCAATGTGATATGGCGACGTTATTGCGTACCGTGCGCAGCGGGGACGATCTTTTATTGATTTCGGACGGCGTTATCGCTGCGCTGGAAGGGGGGCAATACCTTGAGTTGCTGCTAAATGCCCCCATAACGGTACATGTGCTGAAAGAAGACATTGATGCACGGGGTCTTTCTGGTCAAATTTCGAGCAGCGTCGTCAGGGTTGGCTATAATGATTTCGTTAGTCTGGCGGTAAAACACGAGACTCAGATGCGTTGGTGATACGGGATCGCTGTATATTTCTTGACACCTTTTAAGCACAGCCATAAAATTCTGCGTCCTCATATTATATGAGGACGATTTATTACGTGTTTACGAAGCAAAAGCTAAAACCAGGAGCTATTTAATGGCAACAGTTAACCAGCTGGTACGCAAACCACGTGCACGCAAAGTTGCGAAAAGCAACGTGCCTGCGCTGGAAGCATGCCCGCAAAAACGTGGCGTATGTACTCGTGTATATACTACCACTCCTAAAAAACCGAACTCCGCACTGCGTAAAGTATGTCGTGTTCGTCTGACTAACGGTTTTGAAGTGACTTCCTACATCGGTGGTGAAGGTCACAACCTGCAGGAGCACTCCGTGATCCTGATCCGTGGCGGTCGTGTAAAAGACCTCCCGGGTGTTCGTTACCACACTGTTCGTGGTGCGCTTGACTGCTCCGGTGTTAAAGACCGTAAGCAAGCACGCTCCAAGTACGGCGTGAAACGTCCTAAGGCTTAATGGTTCTCCGTTAAGTAAGGCCAAACGTTTTAAATTAATGTCAAACTAAACTCTTTGAGTTTTGGACAATCCTGAATTAACAACGGAGTATTTCCATGCCACGTCGTCGCGTCATTGGTCAGCGTAAAATCCTGCCGGATCCTAAGTTCGGATCAGAACTGCTGGCTAAATTTGTAAATATCCTGATGGTAGATGGTAAAAAATCTACTGCCGAATCTATCGTATACAGCGCGCTTGAGACCCTGGCTCAGCGTTCTGGTAAAAACGAACTGGAAGCATTCGAAGTCGCTCTCGAAAACGTGCGCCCGACTGTAGAAGTTAAGTCTCGCCGCGTTGGTGGTTCTACTTATCAGGTTCCAGTTGAAGTCCGTCCGGTCCGTCGTAATGCTCTGGCAATGCGTTGGATCGTTGAAGCTGCTCGTAAACGCGGTGATAAATCCATGGCTCTGCGCCTGGCGAACGAACTCTCTGATGCTGCAGACAACAAAGGTACTGCAGTTAAGAAACGTGAAGACGTTCACCGTATGGCAGAAGCCAACAAGGCGTTCGCACACTACCGTTGGTAATCCCTTCGGTATAGTCACCAGACGGGCGCTTCGGTGCCCGCTCTGGCTCACTTAATCTGAACGTCTAAAGCACTAAACGAGGAATAAAATGGCTCGTACAACACCCATCGCACGCTACCGTAACATTGGTATCAGTGCGCACATCGACGCCGGTAAAACCACGACTACCGAACGTATTCTGTTCTACACCGGTGTAAACCATAAAATCGGTGAAGTTCACGACGGCGCCGCTACCATGGACTGGATGGAGCAGGAGCAGGAACGTGGTATCACCATCACTTCCGCTGCGACTACTGCATTCTGGTCTGGTATGGCCAAACAGTATGAACCGCATCGCGTTAACATCATCGACACCCCGGGGCACGTTGACTTCACAATCGAAGTAGAACGTTCCATGCGTGTTCTTGATGGCGCGGTAATGGTTTACTGTGCAGTCGGTGGTGTTCAGCCGCAGTCTGAAACCGTATGGCGTCAGGCAAATAAATATAAAGTTCCGCGCATCGCGTTCGTTAACAAAATGGACCGTATGGGCGCTAACTTCCTGAAAGTTGTTGGTCAGATCAAATCCCGTCTGGGCGCGAACCCAGTTCCGCTGCAGCTGGCAATTGGCGCTGAAGAAGGTTTCACCGGTGTTGTTGACCTGGTGAAAATGAAAGCCATCAACTGGAACGATGCAGACCAGGGCGTTACCTTCGTTTACGAAGATATCCCGGCTGACATGCAGGACCTGGCTGAAGAATGGCACCAGAACCTGATCGAATCCGCAGCTGAAGCGTCTGAAGAGCTGATGGAAAAATACCTGGGCGGTGAAGAGCTGACCGAGGAAGAGATCAAGAAAGCGCTGCGTCAGCGTGTTCTGAACAACGAAATCATCCTAGTAACCTGTGGTTCTGCATTTAAGAACAAAGGTGTTCAGGCGATGCTGGATGCGGTAATTGATTACCTGCCTGCACCGACTGACGTACCGGCAATCAACGGTATGCTGGACGATGGTAAAGATACTCCGGCTGAGCGTCATGCTAGCGATGAAGAGCCGTTTGCTGCTCTGGCATTCAAAATCGCTACCGACCCGTTCGTAGGTAACCTGACGTTCTTCCGCGTTTACTCTGGCGTGGTTAACTCTGGTGATACCGTACTGAACTCCGTGAAAGCGGCTCGTGAACGTTTTGGTCGTATCGTGCAGATGCACGCGAACAAACGTGAAGAGATCAAAGAAGTTCGCGCGGGCGACATCGCTGCAGCTATCGGTCTGAAAGACGTGACCACTGGTGACACCCTGTGTAACCCGGATCACCCGATCATTCTGGAACGTATGGAATTCCCGGAACCGGTAATCTCCATCGCTGTAGAACCGAAAACCAAAGCTGACCAGGAAAAAATGGGTCTGGCTCTGGGCCGTCTGGCTAAAGAAGACCCGTCATTCCGCGTATGGACTGACGAAGAATCTAACCAGACCATCATCGCTGGTATGGGTGAACTGCACCTGGATATCATCGTTGACCGTATGAAACGTGAATTCAACGTTGAAGCGAACGTAGGTAAACCTCAGGTTGCTTACCGTGAAGCGATTCGTCAGAAAGTTACCGATGTTGAAGGTAAACACGCGAAACAGTCTGGTGGTCGTGGTCAGTACGGTCATGTTGTTATCGACATGTACCCGCTGGAGCCGGGCTCAAATCCGAAAGGTTACGAGTTCATCAACGACATTAAAGGTGGTGTAATTCCTGGCGAATACATCCCGGCCGTTGATAAAGGCATTCAGGAACAGCTGAAATCTGGTCCGCTGGCTGGTTACCCGGTAGTAGACATGGGTATTCGTCTGCACTTCGGTTCTTACCACGACGTTGACTCCTCTGAACTGGCGTTTAAACTGGCTGCGTCTATTGCCTTTAAAGAAGGCTTTAAGAAAGCAAAACCAGTTCTGCTTGAACCGATCATGAAGGTTGAAGTAGAGACTCCGGAAGAGAACACTGGTGACGTAATTGGTGACTTGAGCCGTCGTCGCGGTATGTTGCGCGGTCAGGAATCCGAAGTGACTGGCGTTAAGATCCACGCTGAAGTACCGCTGTCTGAAATGTTCGGATACGCAACTCAGCTGCGTTCTCTGACCAAAGGTCGCGCATCATACACTATGGAATTCCTGAAGTATGATGATGCCCCGAACAACGTTGCTCAGGCCGTAATCGAAGCCCGTGGTAAATAAGCCGCAGGGTTAAAACCAAAGTCCCGTGCTCTCTCCATAAGGGGAGGGCACTATAGTAAGGAATATAGCCGTGTCTAAAGAAAAATTTGAACGTACAAAACCGCACGTTAACGTCGGCACCATCGGCCACGTTGACCACGGTAAAACTACCCTGACTGCTGCAATCACTACCGTTCTGTCCAAAACTTACGGTGGCCAGGCTCGTGCATTCGATCAGATCGATAACGCGCCGGAAGAAAAAGCACGTGGTATCACCATCAACACCTCTCACGTTGAATACGATACCGCGATCCGCCACTACGCGCACGTAGACTGCCCGGGCCACGCCGACTATGTTAAAAACATGATCACCGGCGCTGCGCAGATGGACGGCGCGATCCTGGTTGTTGCTGCGACTGACGGCCCGATGCCGCAGACTCGTGAGCACATCCTGCTGGGTCGTCAGGTAGGCGTTCCGTACATCATCGTGTTCCTGAATAAATGTGACATGGTTGATGACGAAGAGCTGCTGGAACTGGTAGAAATGGAAGTTCGTGAACTTCTGTCTCAGTACGATTTCCCGGGCGACGACACCCCGATCGTTCGTGGTTCTGCTCTGAAAGCGCTGGAAGGCGAAGCTGAGTGGGAAGCGAAAATCATCGAACTGGCTGGCTACCTGGATTCTTACATTCCGGAACCAGAACGTGCGATTGACAAGCCGTTCCTGCTGCCGATCGAAGACGTATTCTCCATCTCCGGTCGTGGTACCGTTGTTACCGGTCGTGTAGAGCGCGGTATCATCAAAGTTGGCGAAGAAGTTGAAATCGTTGGTATCAAAGACACCGCTAAGTCTACCTGTACCGGCGTTGAAATGTTCCGCAAACTGCTGGACGAAGGCCGTGCTGGTGAGAACGTTGGTGTTCTGCTGCGTGGTATCAAACGTGAAGAAATCGAACGTGGTCAGGTACTGGCTAAGCCGGGCACCATCAAGCCGCACACCAAATTCGAATCTGAAGTTTATATACTGTCCAAAGATGAAGGCGGCCGTCATACTCCGTTCTTCAAAGGCTACCGTCCGCAGTTCTACTTCCGTACAACTGACGTGACTGGCACCATCGAACTGCCGGAAGGCGTTGAGATGGTAATGCCGGGCGACAACATCAAAATGGTTGTTACCCTGATCCACCCGATCGCGATGGACGACGGTCTGCGTTTCGCAATCCGTGAAGGCGGCCGTACTGTAGGCGCGGGCGTTGTAGCTAAAGTTCTGGGCTAATTACTCGTTAATTAGTTTCGAATTGAAAAGGGCGCTTTGGCGCCCTTTTTGCTGTCTGTCGATTGGCTGTTGTCATATTTTCTCGCATTATTTTGTTGTCATCCCGCCGCGCAAATAGCGTTGTGCTATTGTAATCATAACTATTCTCATTTACACTTTGCGCATAAATTGAACGGGAGTGATTATGTACGTTTGTTTGTGTAATGGTGTGAGTGATAAAAAAATTCGCCAGGCTGTACGCCAGTTTCACCCCCAATCTTTTCAGCAACTGCGTAAATTCATTCCTGTTGGAAATCAATGTGGTAAGTGTGTCTGTGCTGCTCGCGAAATAATGCAGGATGAGTTGCTGCAGATCCCGGAATATAAAGAAACCGCCTGAGCCTTCTGCTTTTTTTTGACTTCCCTGTAGCCCGATCTACGCTTCAATGAGTGGAAGCGGAGGGACTATATAATGAAAGGTGATGTCAAAGTTATAAATTATCTCAATAAGTTATTGGGAAACGAGCTTGTCGCAATCAACCAGTATTTTCTCCATGCGAGAATGTTCAAAAACTGGGGCCTGATGCGCCTTAATGATGTTGAATATCACGAATCCATCGATGAAATGAAACACGCCGATAAGTATATCGAGCGTATTTTGTTTCTTGAAGGCATTCCGAACCTGCAAGATCTAGGCAAACTTGGTATCGGCGAAGACGTCGAGGAGATGCTGCAGTCTGATTTACGACTGGAGCTGGATGGCGCGAAGGATTTGCGCGAGGCGATTGCCTACTCTGACAGCGTACATGACTACGTCAGCCGGGACATGATGATTGAAATTCTGGCCGACGAAGAAGGCCATATTGACTGGCTGGAAACCGAGCTGGATCTTATCGGTAAGCTTGGTTTGCAAAACTATCTCCAGTCGCAAATCAAAGTTGAAAGTTAACCATCGAAATAAAGCTCGTCTGGTAACCTGTAATCAAACCCGCACCCGCCAGAAATGGACCAAAGGGCAGCGGGTTTTTTATTGCCTGCGTATTTCGGGATTTGAGCGCAAGAAGACAAGTCAGGCACAACGCGAGCAATGCGGCAGAGAAGACCAGAATGGGTAACACTTCCCAACCGTGCCAGGCCCCCAGAGCTGCCAGAAATTTAACATCGCCATAGCCGAGTCCTTCCTGACCACGCAGGAGCCGGTACCCCCAATAGAGTGCAGCGAAGCCTGCGTATCCTGCGATGGCCCCCAATACCTTTTCCTGCAGCAGCATCGGATTGCACCAGCTAAAATACATCAGACCGGCCCACAGAAGAGGGCAGGTGAAACGGTCTGGTAACAGGCCCAGGCAGATGTCATTCCAGACCAGAAATGCGTTAAGTACCAGATAAATCGTAATAAAGAGAATTGTGCCTGCCATATAACCTCCGCATACTCGGCTGTTGCTAAGCGTCAGCGATCTGGACAACCAGCAAAAGAGGGAGTGGCACCATCTTGCGTGCTGGACCCAGGAAAAGATGACCTTCGTACACAGTGCTACAAATGATGTGCGAAGCCGCATGCACGGGCGTTTAATTTATAAACACCCCTTGCGTAAATGCCAGATTTACGTATAATGCGCGGGCTTGTCGTAATTGACGGCTGGTTCGATATGAACCCTGACAGCGCATTTAGTTGTCAAACAATGTTCCCAATAGGGGAACTATGTAAGAACGGTTACACTCTCCCATCAATCGTAATGGGTTTGAGGAGTAATCATTTCGTCTATAAAATAATTGGAGCTCTGGTCTCATGCAGAACCAAAGAATCCGTATCCGCCTTAAAGCGTTTGATCATCGTCTGATCGATCAATCAACCGCGGAAATCGTCGAGACTGCTAAGCGCACTGGTGCGCAAGTCCGTGGTCCGATCCCGCTGCCGACCCGCAAAGAGCGCTTCACCGTTCTGATTTCCCCGCACGTCAACAAAGACGCGCGCGATCAGTACGAAATCCGCACTCACAAGCGTCTGGTTGACATCGTTGAGCCAACTGAAAAAACCGTTGATGCTCTGATGCGTCTGGATCTGGCTGCCGGTGTAGACGTGCAGATCAGCCTGGGTTAATCAGGTCATCGAGCGATTGAGAGGTTGAAACAATGATTGGTTTAGTCGGTAAAAAAGTGGGCATGACCCGCATCTTCACTGAAGATGGCGTATCTATCCCAGTAACCGTAATCGAAGTTGAAGCAAACCGCGTTACTCAGGTTAAAGATCTGGCTAACGATGGCTACCGCGCTATTCAGGTTACCACCGGTGCTAAAAAAGCTAACCGTGTAACCAAGCCGGAAGCAGGTCACTTCGCTAAAGCTGGCGTAGAAGCTGGCCGTGGTCTGTGGGAATTCCGTCTTGCTGACGGCGAAGAATTCACCGTAGGTCAGGACATTAGCGTTGAGCTGTTTGCTGAAGTCAAAAAAGTTGACGTAACCGGTACCTCTAAAGGTAAAGGTTTTGCTGGTACCGTTAAGCGCTGGAACTTCCGTACCCAGGACGCTACTCACGGTAACTCCTTGTCTCACCGCGTTCCGGGTTCTATCGGTCAGAACCAGACTCCGGGCAAAGTGTTCAAAGGCAAGAAAATGGCAGGTCAGCTGGGTAACGAACGTGTCACTGTTCAGAGCCTGGACGTAGTACGTGTTGACGCTGAGCGCAACCTGCTGCTGGTTAAAGGTGCGGTCCCGGGTGCAACCGGTAGCGACCTGATCGTTAAACCAGCTGTGAAGGCGTAAGGGGATAGCAATGGAATTAGTATTGAAAGACGCGCAGAGCGCGCTGACTGTTTCCGAAACTACCTTCGGTCGTGATTTTAACGAAGCGCTGGTACACCAGGTTGTTGTTGCTTATGCAGCTGGTGCACGTCAGGGTTCTCGTGCTCAGAAGACTCGTGCTGAAGTAACTGGTTCCGGCAAAAAGCCGTGGCGCCAGAAAGGTACCGGCCGTGCGCGTTCAGGTTCTATCAAGAGCCCGATCTGGCGTTCCGGTGGCGTGACCTTCGCTGCTCGCCCGCAGGACCACAGTCAAAAAGTTAACAAAAAGATGTACCGCGGCGCGCTGAAAAGCATCCTGTCCGAACTGGTACGTCAGGATCGTCTGATCGTTGTCGAATCTTTCTCTGTTGAAGCACCGAAAACCAAGCTGCTGGCACAGAAACTGAAAGACATGGCTCTGGAAGATGTGCTGATCATCACCGGTGAGCTGGACGAGAACCTGTTCCTGGCTGCGCGCAACCTGCATAAGGTTGACGTACGCGATGCAACTGGTATCGACCCGGTTAGCCTGATCGCCTTCGACAAAGTCGTAATGACTGCTGATGCTGTTAAGCAAGTTGAGGAGATGCTGGCATGATTCGTGAAGAACGTCTGCTGAAGGTGCTGCGTGCACCGCACGTTTCTGAAAAAGCGTCTACTGCGATGGAAAAAACCAACACCATCGTTCTCAAAGTTGCTAAAGACGCGACCAAAGCAGAAATCAAAGCTGCTGTGCAGAAACTGTTTGAAGTCGAAGTCGAAGTCGTTAACACCCTGGTAGTTAAAGGGAAAGTTAAACGTCACGGACAGCGTATCGGTCGTCGTAGCGACTGGAAAAAAGCTTACGTCACCCTGAAAGAAGGCCAGAATCTGGACTTCGTTGGCGGCGCTGAGTAAGTCGGAGGAGTAATACAATGGCAGTTGTTAAATGTAAACCGACATCTCCGGGTCGTCGCCACGTTGTTAAAGTGGTTAACCCTGAGCTGCACAAGGGCAAACCGTTTGCTCCGTTGCTGGAAAAAAACAGCAAATCCGGTGGTCGTAACAACAATGGCCGTATCACCACTCGTCACATCGGTGGTGGCCACAAGCAGGCTTATCGTATTGTTGACTTCAAACGCAACAAAGACGGTATCCCGGCAATTGTTGAGCGTCTTGAGTACGATCCGAACCGTTCCGCGAACATCGCGCTGGTTCTGTACAAAGATGGCGAACGCCGTTACATCTTGGCCCCTAAAGGCCTGAAAGCTGGCGACCAGATTCAGTCTGGCGTTGATGCTGCAATCAAAGCAGGCAACACCCTGCCGATGCGCAATATCCCGGTTGGTTCTACCGTTCATAACGTAGAAATGAAACCAGGTAAAGGCGGTCAGCTGGCACGTTCCGCTGGTACTTACGTTCAGATCGTTGCTCGTGATGGTGCTTATGTCACCCTGCGTCTGCGTTCTGGTGAAATGCGTAAAGTCGAAGCAGACTGCCGCGCTACTCTGGGCGAAGTTGGCAATGCTGAGCATATGCTGCGCGTTCTGGGTAAAGCAGGTGCTGCACGCTGGCGTGGTGTTCGTCCTACCGTTCGCGGTACTGCGATGAACCCAGTCGATCACCCACATGGTGGTGGTGAAGGTCGTAACTTTGGTAAGCACCCGGTAACTCCGTGGGGCGTTCAGACCAAAGGTAAGAAGACCCGCAGCAACAAGCGTACTGATAAATTTATCGTACGTCGCCGTAGCAAATAATTTTAGAGGATAAGCCATGCCACGTTCTCTCAAGAAAGGTCCTTTTATTGACCTGCACTTGCTGAAGAAGGTAGAGAAAGCGGTGGAAAGCGGAGACAAGAAGCCCCTGCGCACTTGGTCCCGTCGTTCAACGATCTTTCCTAACATGATCGGTTTGACCATCGCTGTCCATAATGGTCGTCAGCACGTTCCGGTATTTGTTTCCGACGAAATGGTCGGTCACAAACTGGGTGAATTCGCACCGACTCGTACTTATCGCGGCCATGCTGCTGATAAAAAAGCGAAGAAGAAATAAGGTAGGAGGAAGAGATGGAAACTTTAGCTCAACATCGCCATGCTCGTTCTTCTGCTCAGAAGGTTCGCCTTGTTGCTGACCTGATTCGCGGTAAGAAAGTGTCGCAGGCCCTGGATATTCTGACCTACACCAATAAGAAAGCGGCTGTACTGGTCAAGAAAGTTCTGGAATCTGCCATTGCTAACGCTGAACACAACGATGGCGCTGACATTGATGATCTGAAAGTCGCGAAAATTTTCGTAGACGAAGGCCCAAGCATGAAGCGCATTATGCCGCGTGCTAAAGGTCGTGCAGATCGCATCCTGAAGCGCACCAGCCACATTACTGTGGTTGTGTCCGATCGCTGAGACTCTGGAGACTAGCAATGGGTCAGAAAGTACATCCTAATGGTATTCGCCTGGGTATTGTCAAACCTTGGAACTCTACCTGGTTCGCGAACACCAAAGAATTCGCTGACAACCTGGACAGCGATTTTAAAGTACGCCAGTACCTGACTAAGGAACTGGCTAAAGCGTCCGTATCTCGTATCGTTATCGAGCGTCCGGCTAAGAGCATCCGTGTGACCATTCACACCGCTCGCCCGGGTATCGTTATCGGTAAGAAAGGCGAAGACGTAGAAAAACTGCGCAAGGTCGTAGCGGATATCGCTGGCGTTCCTGCTCAGATCAATATCGCCGAAGTTCGTAAACCTGAACTGGACGCAAAACTGGTTGCTGACAGCATCACTTCTCAGCTGGAACGTCGCGTTATGTTCCGTCGTGCTATGAAGCGTGCTGTACAGAACGCAATGCGTCTGGGCGCTAAAGGTATCAAAGTTGAAGTTAGCGGCCGTCTGGGCGGCGCGGAAATCGCACGTACCGAATGGTACCGCGAAGGTCGTGTTCCGCTGCACACTCTGCGTGCTGACATTGACTACAACACCTCCGAAGCGCACACCACTTACGGTGTAATCGGCGTAAAAGTGTGGATCTTCAAAGGCGAGATCCTTGGTGGTATGGCTGCTGTTGAACAACCGGAAAAACCGGCTGCACAACCGAAAAAGCAGCAGCGTAAAGGCCGTAAATAAGGAGCGTCGCTGATGTTACAACCAAAGCGTACAAAATTCCGTAAGGTGCACAAAGGCCGCAACCGTGGTCTGGCGCAGGGCACGGATGTGAGCTTCGGCACTTACGGTCTGAAAGCTGTTGGCCGTGGTCGTCTGACCGCTCGTCAAATCGAAGCAGCACGTCGTGCCATGACTCGTGCAGTTAAGCGTCAGGGTAAGATCTGGATCCGTGTATTCCCGGACAAACCGATCACCGAGAAGCCGCTGGAAGTTCGTATGGGTAAAGGTAAAGGTAACGTGGAGTATTGGGTTGCCTTGATTCAGCCGGGTAAAGTCCTGTATGAAATGGACGGCGTTCCGGAAGAGCTGGCCCGTGAAGCCTTCGAGCTGGCAGCAGCAAAACTGCCGATTAAAACCACCTTTGTAACTAAGACGGTGATGTAATGAAAGCAAATGAGCTGCGTGAAAAAAGCGTTGAAGAGCTGAACGCTGAGCTGCTGAACCTGCTGCGTGAGCAGTTCAACCTGCGCATGCAGGCTGCAAGTGGCCAGCTGCAACAGACTCACCTGCTGAAGCAAGTGCGTCGTGATGTTGCACGCGTTAAGACTTTACTGACTCAGAAGGCGGGTGCGTAATGACCGATAAAATCCGTACTCTGCAAGGTCGCGTAGTTAGCGACAAAATGGAGAAATCCATTGTTGTTGCTATCGAACGTTTTGTGAAACACCCGATCTACGGTAAATTCATCAAGCGTACGACCAAACTGCACGTACATGACGAGAACAACGAATGCGGTATCGGCGACAAAGTTGAAATCGCTGAGTGCCGTCCGCTGTCCAAGACTAAGTCCTGGACGCTGGTTCGCGTTGTAGAGAAAGCGGTTCTGTAATACAGTACGCATTCTCACTAATAAACGGTCCAGCGATGGACCGTTTATTTTTTCTACCCATATCTAAGAAGCGGTGTTATAATGCCGCGCCCCCGATATGGGGCTTTTTTAACGACCCGTTTTTAGGGTCTCAGTAGTAGTTGACATTAGCGGAGCACTAAAATGATCCAAGAACAGACTATGCTGACCGTCGCCGACAACTCCGGTGCACGTCGCGTAATGTGTATCAAGGTTCTGGGTGGCTCGCACCGTCGCTACGCAGGCGTAGGCGACATCATCAAGATCACCATCAAAGAAGCAATTCCGCGTGGTAAGGTCAAAAAAGGTGATGTGCTGAAGGCGGTAGTGGTGCGCACCAAGAAGGGTGTTCGTCGCCCGGACGGTTCTGTCATTCGCTTCGATGGTAATGCATGCGTTATTTTAAACAATAACAGCGAGCAGCCTATCGGTACGCGTATTTTTGGGCCGGTAACCCGTGAACTTCGCAACGAGAAGTTCATGAAAATTATCTCTCTGGCACCAGAAGTACTCTAAGGAGCGAATCATGGCAGCGAAAATCCGTCGTGATGACGAAGTTATCGTGTTAACCGGTAAAGATAAAGGTAAACGCGGTAAAGTTAAGAATGTCCTGTCTTCCGGCAAGGTCATTGTTGAAGGTATTAACCTGGTTAAGAAACATCAGAAGCCGGTTCCGGCCCTGAACCAACCAGGTGGCATTGTTGAGAAAGAAGCAGCTATTCAGATCTCTAACATTGCACTCTTCAATGCGGCAACCGGCAAGGCTGACCGTGTAGGCTTTAGATTCGAAGAAGGCAAAAAAGTCCGTTTCTTCAAGTCTAACAGCGAAACTATCAAGTAATTTGGAGTAGTACGATGGCGAAACTGCATGATTACTACAAAGACGAAGTAGTTAACAAACTCATGACTGAGTTTAGCTACAATTCTGTCATGCAAGTCCCTCGGGTCGAGAAGATCACCCTGAACATGGGTGTTGGTGAAGCGATCGCTGACAAGAAACTGCTGGATAACGCAGCAGCTGACCTGGCAGCAATCTCCGGTCAAAAACCGTTGATCACCAAAGCACGCAAATCTGTTGCAGGCTTCAAAATCCGTCAGGGCTATCCGATCGGCTGTAAAGTAACTCTGCGTGGCGAACGCATGTGGGAGTTCTTTGAGCGCCTGATCACTATTGCTGTACCGCGTATCCGTGACTTCCGTGGCTTGTCCGCTAAGTCTTTCGACGGTCGTGGCAACTACAGCATGGGTGTCCGTGAGCAGATCATTTTCCCAGAAATCGACTACGATAAAGTCGACCGCGTGCGTGGTTTGGATATTACCATTACCACTACTGCGAAATCTGACGAAGAAGGCCGTGCTCTGCTGGCTGCCTTTGACTTCCCGTTCCGCAAGTAAGGTAGGGTTACTTAATGGCTAAGCAATCAATGAAAGCACGCGAAGTAAAGCGCGTAGCTTTAGCTGATAAATTCTTCGCTAAACGCGCTGAACTGAAAGCTATCATCTCTGATGTGAACGCAACCGACGAAGATCGTTGGAATGCCGTTCTCAAGCTGCAGACTCTGCCGCGTGATTCCAGCCCGTCTCGTCAGCGTAATCGCTGCCGTCAAACTGGTCGTCCGCACGCTTTCCTGCGGAAGTTCGGGTTGAGCCGTATTAAGGTCCGTGAAGCCGCTATGCGCGGTGAAATCCCGGGTCTGAAAAAGGCTAGCTGGTAATTGTCACCAATTGAATCACGGGAGTAAAGACAGATGAGCATGCAAGATCCGATCGCGGATATGCTGACCCGTATCCGTAACGGTCAGGCCGCGAACAAAGCTGCGGTCACCATGCCTTCCTCCAAGCTGAAAGTGGCAATTGCCAACGTGCTGAAGGAAGAAGGTTTTATTGAAGATTTCAAAATCGAAGGCGACACCAAGCCTGAACTGGAAGTAGCTCTTAAATACTTCCAGGGCAAAGCTGTTGTAGAAAGCATTCAGCGTGTCAGCCGCCCAGGTCTGCGCATCTATAAGAAAAAAGATGAGCTGCCGAAAGTTATGGGTGGTCTGGGTATTGCAGTTGTTTCTACCTCTAAAGGTGTTATGACTGATCGTGCAGCGCGCCAGGCTGGTCTTGGTGGCGAAATTATCTGCTACGTAGCCTAATCGGAGGAAAAAATGTCTCGTGTTGCTAAAGCACCGGTCGTTATTCCTGCCGGCGTTGATGTAAAACTCAACGGTCAGGTTATTACGATCAAAGGTAAAAACGGCGAGCTGACTCGTACTCTCAACGATGCTGTTGAAGTGAAACATGCAGATAACGCTCTGACTTTCGGTCCGCGTGATGGTTACGCAGACGGTTGGGCTCAGGCTGGTACCGCGCGTGCCCTGCTGAACTCAATGGTTATCGGTGTTACCGAAGGCTTCACTAAGAAGCTACAGCTGGTTGGTGTAGGTTACCGTGCAGCGGTTAAAGGGAATGCAGTAAACCTGGCTTTAGGTTTCTCTCACCCTGTTGACCATCAGCTGCCGGCTGGCATCACTGCAGAGTGCCCGACTCAAACTGAAATCGTGCTGAAAGGCGCTGATAAACAGTTGATCGGTCAGGTTGCAGCTGATCTGCGCGCCTACCGTCGTCCTGAGCCTTATAAAGGCAAGGGTGTTCGTTACGCCGACGAAGTCGTGCGTACCAAAGAGGCTAAGAAGAAGTAAGGTAACACTATGGATAAGAAATCTGCTCGTATCCGTCGTGCGACCCGCGCACGCCGCAAGCTCAAAGAGCTGGGTGCAACTCGCCTGGTGGTACATCGTACCCCGCGTCATATTTACGCACAGGTAATTGCACCGAACGGTTCTGAAGTTCTGGTAGCTGCTTCTACTGTAGAAAAAGCTATCGCTGAACAACTGAAGTACACCGGTAACAAAGACGCGGCTGCAGCTGTGGGTAAAGCTGTCGCTGAACGCGCTCTGGAAAAAGGCATCAAAGATGTGTCCTTTGACCGTTCCGGGTTCCAATATCATGGTCGTGTCCAGGCACTGGCAGATGCTGCCCGTGAAGCTGGCCTTCAGTTCTAAGGTAGAGGTGTAAGATGGCTCACATCGAAAAACAAGCTGGCGAACTGCAGGAAAAGCTGATCGCGGTTAACCGCGTATCTAAAACCGTTAAAGGTGGTCGTATTTTCTCCTTCACAGCTCTGACTGTAGTTGGTGACGGTAACGGTCGCGTTGGTTTTGGTTACGGTAAAGCGCGTGAAGTTCCAGCAGCGATCCAGAAAGCGATGGAAAAAGCCCGTCGCAATATGATTAACGTCGCGCTGAACCACGGCACCCTGCAGCACCCGGTTAAGGGTACTCACACGGGTTCTCGTGTATTCATGCAGCCGGCTTCCGAAGGTACCGGTATCATCGCCGGTGGTGCAATGCGCGCCGTCCTGGAAGTCGCTGGGGTTCATAACGTTCTGGCTAAAGCATATGGTTCCACCAACCCGATCAACGTGGTTCGTGCAACTATTGATGGCCTGGAAAATATGAATTCTCCAGAAATGGTCGCTGCCAAGCGTGGTAAATCCGTTGAAGAAATTCTGGGGAAATAAACCATGGCAAAGACTATTAAAATTACTCAAACCCGCAGTGCAATCGGTCGTCTGCCGAAACACAAGGCAACGCTGCTTGGCCTGGGTCTGCGTCGTATTGGTCACACCGTAGAGCGCGAGGATACTCCTGCTGTTCGTGGTATGGTCAACGCGGTTTCCTTCATGGTTAAAGTTGAGGAGTAAGAGATGCGTTTAAATACTCTGTCTCCGGCCGAAGGCTCCAAAAAGGCGGGTAAACGCCTGGGTCGTGGTATCGGTTCTGGCCTCGGTAAAACCGGTGGTCGTGGTCACAAAGGTCAGAACTCTCGTTCTGGCGGTGGCGTACGTCGCGGTTTCGAGGGTGGTCAGATGCCACTGTACCGTCGTCTGCCGAAATTCGGTTTCACTTCTCGTAAAGCAATGATCACTGCAGAGATCCGTCTCTCTGATCTGGTTAAAGTAGAAGGCGACGTAGTTGACCTGAACACGCTGAAAGCAGCAAACATTATCGGTATTCAGATCGAGTTCGCGAAAGTGATCCTGTCTGGTGAAGTATCTACTCCGGTAACTGTTCGCGGCCTGCGTGTTACTAAAGGCGCTCGTGCTGCTATCGAAGCTGCTGGCGGTAAAATCGAGGAATAAGTAGCAGATGGCTAAACAACCGGGATTAGATTTTCAAAGTGCCAAAGGTGGCTTAGGCGAGCTGAAACGCAGACTGTTGTTTGTTATCGGTGCGCTTATTGTGTTCCGTATTGGCTCTTTTATTCCGATCCCTGGTATTGATGCCGCTGTACTTGCCAAACTGCTTGAGCAACAGCGAGGCACCATCATTGAGATGTTCAACATGTTCTCTGGTGGTGCTCTCAGCCGTGCTTCTATCTTCGCTCTGGGTATCATGCCGTATATTTCGGCATCAATTATTATCCAGCTGCTGACGGTCGTTCATCCGGCCCTGGCAGAACTGAAGAAAGAAGGGGAATCTGGTCGTCGTAAGATTAGCCAGTACACCCGTTACGGCACTCTGGTGCTGGCGATATTCCAGGCAACCGGTATTGCTACCGGTTTGCCGAATATGCCTGGTATGCAGGGCTTGGTGATTAATCCGGGCTTTGCATTCTATTTCACTGCTGTTGTAAGTCTGGTTACAGGGACGATGTTCCTGATGTGGCTCGGCGAACAGATTACTGAGCGTGGTATCGGTAACGGTATCTCAATCATTATCTTCGCTGGTATCGTTGCGGGACTCCCGCCAGCCATTGCCCATACTATCGAGCAAGCGCGTCAAGGCGACCTGCACTTCCTCCTGTTGCTGTTGGTTGCAGTATTAGTATTTGCAGTGACGTTCTTTGTTGTATTCGTTGAACGTGGTCAACGCCGCATTGTGGTAAACTACGCTAAACGCCAGCAGGGGCGTCGTGTCTATGCTGCTCAGAGCACACATTTGCCGCTGAAAGTGAATATGGCGGGGGTAATCCCGGCAATCTTCGCTTCCAGTATTATTCTGTTCCCGGCGACCATCGCGTCATGGTTTGGGGGCGGTACTGGTTGGAACTGGCTGACAACAATTTCGCTGTATTTGCAGCCTGGACAACCGCTTTATGTGTTACTCTATGCGTCTGCAATCATCTTCTTCTGTTTCTTCTACACGGCGTTGGTTTTCAACCCGCGTGAAACAGCAGATAACCTGAAGAAGTCCGGTGCATTTGTACCAGGAATTCGTCCGGGAGAGCAAACGGCGAAGTATATCGATAAAGTAATGACTCGCCTGACTCTGATTGGTGCGTTGTATATTACCTTTATCTGCCTGATCCCGGAGTTCATGCGTGATGCAATGAAAGTGCCGTTCTACTTCGGTGGGACCTCGCTGCTTATCGTTGTTGTCGTGATTATGGACTTTATGGCTCAAGTGCAAACTCTGATGATGTCAAGTCAGTACGAGTCTGCATTGAAGAAGGCGAACCTGAAAGGCTACGGCCGTTAATGGTCGCCCGAGAAGTTACGGAGAGTAAAAATGAAAGTTCGTGCTTCCGTCAAGAAATTATGCCGTAACTGCAAAATCGTTAAGCGTGATGGTGTTATCCGTGTGATTTGCAGTGCCGAGCCGAAGCATAAACAGCGCCAAGGCTGATTATTTCGCATATTTTTCTTGCAAAGTTGGGTTGAGCTGGCTAGATTAGCCAGCCAATCTTTTGTATGTCTGTACGTTTCCATTTGAGTATCCTGAAAACGGGCTTTTCAGCATGGTGCGTACAAGTAAAATTATAGGAGTGCATAGTGGCCCGTATAGCAGGCATTAACATTCCTGATCAAAAACATGCCGTGATCGCATTAACTTCGATCTATGGCGTCGGCAAGACCCGTTCCAAAGCCATTCTGGCTGCAGCGGGTATCGCTGAAGATGTTAAGATCAGTGAGCTGTCTGAAGAACAAATCGACACGCTGCGTGACGAAGTTGCCAAATTTGTCGTTGAAGGTGATCTGCGCCGTGAAATCAGCATGAGCATCAAGCGCCTGATGGATCTTGGTTGCTATCGCGGTTTGCGTCATCGTCGTGGTCTCCCGGTTCGCGGTCAGCGTACCAAGACCAACGCACGTACCCGTAAGGGTCCGCGCAAACCGATCAAGAAATAATCGGGGTGATTGAATAATGGCAAAGGCACCAATTCGTGCACGTAAACGTGTAAGAAAACAAGTCTCTGACGGCGTGGCTCATATCCATGCTTCTTTCAACAACACCATCGTTACTATTACTGATCGTCAGGGTAACGCATTGGGTTGGGCAACAGCCGGTGGTTCCGGTTTCCGTGGTTCTCGCAAATCCACTCCGTTTGCAGCTCAGGTTGCAGCAGAGCGTTGTGCAGAAGCCGTTAAAGAATACGGCATCAAGAATCTGGAAGTTATGGTCAAAGGTCCGGGTCCGGGTCGCGAATCTACTATTCGTGCTCTGAACGCCGCTGGTTTCCGCATCACTAATATTACTGATGTGACTCCGATCCCTCATAACGGTTGTCGTCCGCCGAAAAAACGTCGCGTATAACGCGCTCGTTTTCTAGGATTGTTGGAGAAAGAAAATGGCAAGATATTTGGGTCCTAAGCTCAAGCTGAGCCGTCGTGAGGGCACCGACTTATTCCTTAAGTCTGGCGTTCGCGCGATCGATACCAAGTGTAAAATTGAACAAGCTCCTGGCCAGCACGGTGCGCGTAAACCGCGTCTGTCTGACTACGGTGTGCAGTTGCGTGAAAAGCAAAAAGTTCGCCGTATCTACGGTGTGCTGGAGCGTCAGTTCCGTAACTACTACAAAGAAGCAGCACGTCTGAAAGGCAACACCGGTGAAAACCTGTTGGCTCTGCTGGAAGGTCGTCTGGACAACGTTGTATACCGTATGGGCTTCGGCGCCACTCGTGCAGAAGCACGCCAGCTGGTTAGCCACAAGGCTATCATGGTAAACGGTCGTGTTGTTAACATCGCTTCTTATCAGGTTAGTCCGAATGACGTTGTTAGCATTCGTGAGAAAGCGAAAAAGCAGTCTCGCGTGAAAGCCGCTCTGGAGCTGGCTGAGCAGCGTGAAAAGCCAACCTGGCTGGAAGTTGATGCTGGCAAGATGGAAGGTACGTACAAGCGTAAGCCTGAGCGTTCTGATCTGTCTGCGGACATTAACGAACACCTGATCGTCGAGCTTTACTCCAAGTAAAGCTTAGTACCAAAGAGAGGACACAATGCAGGGTTCTGTGACAGAGTTTCTAAAACCGCGCCTGGTAGATATCGAGCAAGTGAGTTCGACGCACGCCAAGGTGACCCTTGAGCCTTTAGAGCGTGGCTTTGGCCATACTCTGGGTAACGCACTGCGCCGTATTCTGCTCTCATCGATGCCGGGTTGCGCGGTGACCGAGGTTGAGATTGATGGTGTACTTCATGAGTACAGCACCAAAGAAGGCGTTCAGGAAGATATCCTGGAAATCCTGCTCAACCTGAAAGGGCTGGCGGTGAGAGTTCAGGGGAAAGATGATGTTATTCTTACTCTGAATAAATCTGGCATTGGCCCTGTGACTGCAGCCGACATCACCCACGACGGTGATGTCGAAATCGTCAAGCCGCAGCACGTGATCTGCCACCTGACCGATGAGAACGCGTCTATTAGCATGCGTATCAAAGTTCAGCGCGGTCGTGGTTATGTGCCGGCTTCTGCCCGAATTCATTCGGAAGAAGATGAGCGCCCAATCGGCCGTCTGCTGGTCGACGCATGCTACAGCCCTGTAGAGCGTATCGCCTACAATGTTGAAGCAGCGCGTGTAGAACAGCGTACCGACCTGGACAAGCTGGTCATCGAAATGGAAACCAATGGCACAATCGATCCTGAAGAGGCGATTCGTCGTGCGGCAACCATTCTGGCTGAACAACTGGAAGCTTTCGTTGACTTACGTGATGTACGTCAGCCGGAAGTTAAAGAAGAGAAACCAGAATTCGATCCGATCCTGCTGCGCCCTGTTGACGATCTCGAATTGACTGTCCGCTCTGCTAACTGCCTCAAGGCAGAAGCTATCCACTATATCGGTGATCTGGTACAGCGTACCGAGGTTGAGTTGCTGAAAACGCCGAACCTGGGTAAAAAATCTCTTACCGAGATTAAAGATGTGCTGGCCTCACGTGGTCTGTCTCTGGGCATGCGCCTGGAAAACTGGCCGCCGGCAAGCATTGCTGACGAGTAACCGGATCACAGGTTAAGGTTTTACTGAGAAGGATAAGGTCATGCGCCATCGTAAGAGTGGTCGTCAACTGAACCGCAACAGCAGCCATCGCCAGGCTATGTTCCGTAACATGGCTGGTTCGCTGGTTCGTCATGAGATCATCAAGACGACCCTGCCGAAAGCGAAAGAACTGCGTCGCGTAGTTGAGCCGCTGATTACTCTTGCCAAGACTGATAGCGTAGCTAATCGTCGTCTGGCATTCGCCCGCACTCGTGATAACGAGATCGTGGCAAAACTGTTTAACGAGCTGGGCCCGCGTTTCGCGAGCCGTGCCGGTGGTTACACTCGTATTCTGAAGTGTGGCTTCCGTGCAGGCGACAACGCGCCGATGGCATACATCGAGCTGGTTGATCGTTCTGAATCGAAAGCAGAAGCTGCTGCAGAGTAATCTGTAGTAACGTAAAAAAACCCGCTTCGGCGGGTTTTTTTATATCCGCAGTATCCCCACTTCCCTACAATGTCAGTATCTTTTTTGTCCATCCCCTGGAGGTAGTATGTGGTTACTTGACCAGTGGGCAGAGCGTCATATCCTGAATGCACAGCAAAAAGGTGAATTTGAGCATCTGGCGGGCACGGGAAAACCGCTTGTTCTGGATGATGATTCCCATGTACCTCCCGAGCTACGTGCGGGATTCCGTTTACTCAAAAATGCCGGCTGTCTTCCCCCCGAACTGGAATACCGCAAAGAGGCCATTGCTCTGGCTGACTTGCTGGATGGAATACATGAGGATCATCCGGACTATCATGCCCTAAGCCGAAGATTGACTCTTCTTGAATTGAAACTGAGGCAGGCCGGATTAAGCTCGGAGTTTCTTCGCGGTGAGTACACGGAAAAATTAATACTGAAATTAGATGAGGAATAGAGATGTTTCGTATTGGAGAATTAGCCAAACTGGCTGATGTTACCCCGGATACCATTCGCTACTACGAAAAGCAGCAGATGATGGATCACGAAATCAGGACAGAAGGCGGCTTTCGACTCTATTCGGATAATGATTTGCAGCGTCTGAAATTTATCCGCCACGCCCGCCAGCTCGGATTTACGCTCGAATCGATCCGTGAATTACTCTCTATCCGTATCGATCCGGAACACCACACTTGCCAGGAGTCTAAGAGCATTGTTCAGGCGCGATTGAGCGAAGTTGAGGCAAGAATTCAGGAGTTACAGAGTATGCAGCGTTCTCTGCAGAAGCTGAATGATGCCTGCTGCGGCAGTGCACACAGCAGTGTTTATTGTTCAATACTCGAAGCGCTTGAACAAGGTGCTGGCAGTGCTCCTGAGGGGCATTGATTTTTGTTGTCTGTAAGCCTACACTTGCGCCGTTTTAAACCACAATCTGGAGAAATTATGAGCCACTATCAGCATAAGAAAGGGCAAATTAACGATAACGCCATTGAGGCATTGCTTCATGACCCACTGTTCAGACAGCGTGTTGAGAAGAATAAGAAAGGGAAAAGAAGTTATTTACGCAAGGACAAGCATGACAAGAAAGGTAACTGGGAGGCCAGTGGCAAGCAAGCGAATCGCTTATTTACCACTGGCCTTCTGCTTAAAGCAGCTTAATCAGGGGCGATTGTTTTGTTGTTTCAACAGATCGCGAATTTCTGTTAGCAGTACTTCTTCATTGCTTGGTGCCGGCGGTGCTTTAGGTTCATCTTCCTGTTTACGTTTGAGTCGATTAATCAGTTTAATCGCCATGAAAATAGCAAACGCGACAATGATAAAATCAAAAATATTCTGGATGAAGACACCGTAATGCATGACGACTGCCGGGACGTCGCCCTGTGCATCGCGCAAAGTAAGAGCAAACTGCTTAAAGTCTATTCCACCAATCAGTAACCCCAGTGGTGGCATAATAATGTCAGCGACCAGCGATGACACAATTTTGCCGAATGCCGCCCCAATAATGACACCCACTGCCAAATCAACTACGTTTCCCCGCATCGCGAATTCGCGGAATTCTTTTATCAGGCTCATGCTCTTCTCCTTGTGCTGTCAGACAGACTAAGTCTAACAAATGTATTATCGATTTCCATTGAGGGTAAGCGTCTCATACATACCGTATTGACTTATAATGGCAATATGCAGCAACTCAGAACCGTACAGACTTACTATTCCGTACTTTCTGATGGGAAAAAACACCTTAAAATTCAGGTTTAAAACCACAACTACATATCATTACCCTGGCGGTGATTGAATATCCCGGTGTTTCAGTCAGGTATTCGCACTTCATGACATTGTTTATCCGCCATGAGCTGGTATTTTAAAATAAAAATGCCCCGCTTTCTGGCAGGGCATTCTTTTAAGTCACTTACAGTTTTTATGTCAGTCCCTGCTTTGCAGGAGAAAACGGTAAATCAGGCCGCCAAGAACGCCGCCTGCAAGC
>NZ_CBFFRL010000066.1:0-24096 GCF_965644215.1 Phytobacter sp. V69 | reverse complement strand
ACGGCCTCATTTCTCGCTGCCGTCCAGATCAGATGCATCGCTCTCTGGGCTAAAATCTTGTGACGACACTATCTAGAAGGCTATCACCGATTTTTCGCCGAAAATCAGCTAATAGTTATCGGTTGTCTTCGGCTGAGGTGAAGTTGTGGGAAGCCAGTTAATTCTTCGTAAAGCGGATTTTTTCCCCCGGGTGGGGCAAGCGGTGGCCGTGGCGGACCGCTATCCGCAAAATGTGTTTGCCGAACATACTCACGAGTTTTGCGAACTGGTGATGGTCTGGCGCGGCAATGGTTTGCATATCCTCAATGACCGTCCCTACCGCATTACCCGTGGCGATCTGTTTTATATCCGTGCGCAAGACAAACACTCCTACGCCTCTGTTAACGATCTGGTGCTGCAAAATATCATCTACTGCCCCGACCGTCTGACCCTGAACCTCGGCTGGGCGTCGCATATTCCGGGGCTGAATGACGCAGAGTGGACGCCGCACTGGCGTCTGGGCAGTACCGGCATGACGCAGGCAAGGCAGGTTATCACCCAGCTTGAACAGGAAAGTAGCAAAAGCGACGCGCTGGCGAACACGATGGCGGAGGCACTCTTCGCCCAACTGGTGATGACCCTCAAACGCCACCGCTTTGCGGCGGACAATCTGGCGGCGACCAGCAGCGAAGCCCTGCTGGATAAATTAATCACCGCGCTTACCGGCAGCCTGAATCGTACCTTTGTGCTCGAGCGCTTCTGTGAGCAGGAGCAGTGCAGCGAACGCGCGCTACGCCAACAATTTCGCACGCAAACCGGAATGACCATCAATAATTACCTGCGCCAACTGCGTATTTGTCATGCGCAGTATCTGCTGCAGCACACGGAATTGATGATCGGTGAGGTCTCCACCCGCTGCGGCTTTGAAGACAGTAACTATTTCTCGGTCGTTTTTACCCGCGAAACCGGCATGACGCCCAGCCAGTGGCGACAGCGTCATAACGAAGCGGCTTAGGAAGGGCCTGTTCTGCGATAACACAGGACGTTCTCATGATTGTTGCTCAGCTTACTGATATCCACGCCGCGCCGGATAACGGCAATCTGGCCCGGCTTGCTCGCGTGCTGGAATGGCTCGAATTTATTCAACCTGACGCGCTGGTGGTGACGGGCGATCTTGTTGATGACGACTGGTTTGCCGGGTATGCCGCTATCGCGTCGTTGCTAAAAGAGCAACTCTGGCCGGTATTTCTGCTGCCGGGTAATGCCGATAACCCTGCCATGATGCGGGCCTGCCGGGAGAGTGACGTCTGGACGCCGGATGCCCTGCATTTTTCCGTCGAAGTGAAGGGATTACGCCTTATCGGTATAGATACCACCCTGAAAGGGCTGGCGGAGGGCAGTGTGGTAGAACATCTGCCGTGGCTTGAGCGCCAGCTGGCGAGCGACGACGCGATGCCCGCTCTGCTTTTTCTCCACCATCACGTGTTCCTGAGCGGCATCCCGACTATGGATCAGATTATGTGCCGTGGTTCGCGCGAGTTGGCTGAGCTTCTCACCCGCTATCCTGGCCGCACGCTGGCCATTGCGACAGGGCACGTACACCGGCCCATCGCCAGCCAGCTGGCGGGCATTCCCGCTTACATTTGCGGTTCCATCTGCCCGGCGAATCCCGCCTGGTTTGGCGGGGAAACGGTGCCGCCAGCGAATGATCCCCCTTCTTTGATGCTCCACCGTCTGCAGGATGGCGCGTTAACCAGTCACCATGTTTGTGTGTAGCGTTCGGCGGTCATTTTTTCGCCTGCGGCTGCGCTATATGTCTTGTCGGCACAGGTTCATAACGGAATGTTATAACCATATTAAAACTACGGCATTGATAAACATTTTCAATATCATTTAACTAACTATAATGAACCAACTGCTTACGCGGCGTTAACACCTCTGCCGCCCGACAATAATGGAGATTAGTATGAGCTATACACTGCCAGCCCTGCCGTACGCGTATGATGCCCTGGAACCGCATTTCGACAAGCAGACGATGGAAATCCATCACTCTAAACACCACCAGGCTTATGTAAACAATGCGAACGCAGCGCTGGAAAGCCTGCCAGAATTCGCCAGCCTGTCTGCTGAAGAGCTGATTGCTAAACTGGACCAGCTGCCGGCTGACAAAAAAACCGTTCTGCGTAACAACGCTGGCGGTCACGCTAACCACAGCTTCTTCTGGAAAGGTCTGAAAAAAGACACCACCCTGCAGGGCGACCTGAAAGCGGCTATCGAACGTGACTTCGGTTCCGTTGACAACTTCAAAGCTGAATTCGAAAAAGCAGCTGCAACTCGCTTCGGTTCCGGCTGGGCGTGGCTGGTGCTGAAAGGCGATAAACTGGCTGTGGTTTCTACCGCTAACCAGGATTCCCCGCTGATGGGTGAAGCTGTATCTGGCGCGTCTGGCTTCCCGATCGTGGGCCTGGATGTGTGGGAACACGCTTACTACCTGAAATTCCAGAACCGCCGCCCGGACTACATCAAAGAGTTCTGGAACGTAGTGAACTGGGACGAAGCTGCGGCACGTTTCGCTGCTAAGAAATAAGTTTTCGCGACATTTCCTGTTTTTTACGGGTAAATCAAGCCCCTGCTGACAACGTCAGTGGGGTTTTTTTTATGGCTGCCAGTTAGGTGCCATAAACCATTAGAAACAATGATCCAATAAAAATGAAATAATGTTTTGATTTTGTATGTGAGATCACTTTTCTGAGTGTGACGAAGTTCTAACATTTCGCCATTAGCGCTGGAAACGCCCCGATTAAAGGGCGAGATGGCGCACAAAAATAAGTGTTTTTACAGGTGGCGATATGCAAATCAAACGTGCAATAGAAAAAGTCCCGGGCGGGATGATGCTGGTTCCTCTGTTTCTGGGGGCGTTGTGCCATACGTTTTCGCCGGGGGCCGGGAAGTATTTTGGCTCCTTCACCAATGGCATGATCACCGGCACCGTGCCGATTCTGGCGGTGTGGTTTTTCTGCATGGGTGCGTCCATTAAGCTCAGCGCGACCGGGACGGTGCTGCGTAAGTCGGGCACGCTGGTGGTGACCAAAATCGCGGTGGCCTGGGTGGTCGCGGCGGTGACATCACGTTTGATTCCGGCTCACGGCGTGGAGGCGGGCTTCTTTGCCGGGCTGTCGACGCTGGCGCTGGTGGCGTCCATGGATATGACCAACGGCGGCCTGTACGCCTCCATCATGCAGCAGTACGGCACCAAGGAAGAGGCCGGGGCGTTTGTTCTGATGTCCCTCGAGTCTGGCCCGCTGATGACGATGGTGATTCTGGGGACGGCGGGGATCGCCTCGTTTGAACCGCACGTGTTTGTCGGCGCCGTATTGCCGTTCCTGATTGGGTTCGGGTTGGGCAACCTGGACCCTGAGCTGCGGGAATTCTTCACCCGCGCGGTGCAGACGCTGATTCCGTTTTTTGCCTTCGCGCTGGGGAATACTATCGACCTGAGCGTTATCGCCCAGACCGGGTTGCTCGGTATCCTGCTGGGGCTGGCGGTGATTGTGATTACCGGCATCCCGTTGATTATTGCCGATAAAATGCTGGGTGGCGGGGACGGTACCGCAGGGCTTGCGGCCTCAAGTTCTGCCGGCGCGGCGGTGGCAACACCGGTACTCATTGCCGAGATGGTGCCGGATTTTAAAGCGATGGCGCCTGCCGCAACCGCGCTGGTGGCCACATCGGTGATCGTGACCTCCATTCTGGTGCCGATTCTGACCTCTATCTGGTCGCGTAAAGTGAAAGGCGAGACGGCGGCGCAGGAGCTACACAGCGCGGTAAAATAACGCGGATGTGAAAGAAAAACCGACCTTTGCAGGTCGGTTTTTTGCTTAGCGCTGTATGCCGAAAACGTCGTCAACCTGTTCACACTGTGCGGACGTTAGCTCGCCGCCAAAGTTGCGCGAGGTCGCGCCACAGCAGCCAAATTTCCGTGCGACCACGGTTTTGATGGTGGTAACAAAATCCTCGCCGATGGTGTAAATCGACATGAATTTGCCAATCTCACGTTGGGCTTCATGCAGCGCCGTCAGATCGTTCTGCTTCCACGCCTCCCGCGCCCTGACAAACAGCTCGGGCATCACGTTATTGAGGCCTGAGATGACCCCTGCGCCACCCGCCAGCAGGTTGGGAATAAAGTATTCGTCGTAGCCTGACAGCACCGCGAAATCATCGCGGATTTTCTCGGTTGCCAGAATGATGTTGCGCGTATGCG
Source organism: Phytobacter sp. V69 (assembly GCF_965644215.1). Lineage (NCBI taxonomy): Bacteria > Pseudomonadati > Pseudomonadota > Gammaproteobacteria > Enterobacterales > Enterobacteriaceae > Phytobacter > Phytobacter sp. V69. The sequence continues at coordinate 19,856 of NZ_CBFFRL010000066.1, read as the reverse complement.
ACTGGCAATCGACCGTATCTTTAATGCCGGCGAAGTTCGGGAATTCCGCGGCCAGCGTAGCGACAATCTCTGGCGTCAGATCGCAGCCGGTCCGGGCCGGGAAGTTGTAGGCGAACCATTTGCCGTTCAGACGTTGCCCCAGGTGGCGGAAGTAGCTCAGTAGCTGTGCAGATGTTTGTCCGTAGTAGTAAGGGGGCAGCACCATGACCGCATCATAACCCGTACGGAAGGCTTCATCTGCCATCCACAGCACGTCATTCAGACAGGTTGAGGAGACGTTAGCGACCAGCGTGCGTGGTGTCATGCCCCGGACTTCGCGAATGAGCATGAGTCGCTCATCAAGGGTGAAGGAGGCGAACTCGCCGATACTGCCCATCAGCAACACTACATCAATTCGGGCGTCGGCAGGCGTGAAATATGCTGTCTCAGTCCGTTCAGGTCGACTTTACCGTCGGGTGTCATGGGCGTAATTGATGGGTACCAGACGCCGTAAAATTCATTTTCATTCTTCACGTCACTGTCTCCTTGAATATGAAATTGCGTTTCACTTCTCTATTAAGTCATAGCACGTTCACCTAACACGCAGGCGTATCGGTGTCGCATTTCTGCACGATTTATTACTAAAAAGTGTGGTCTAATACGCCGATGACGAGTGAGCCTGGGGGAGAGGAAATGCATCATCCGGTGAATGTTTTTGCAGGAAAAGTAAGGGATTACACGGGCAGCAGACCCAGCGCGATTGCGAAGTTGCAGGTGGAGGGTGAGTTGATACTCACCGAACTGGGGTTAGCCGGTGATGAGCAGGCGGAAACGTCCTACCACGGCGGCCCGGATCGTGCGCTGTGTAATTACCCCCGCGAGCACTATGCCCACTGGAAGACGATGTTTCCGGAGCAGGCGGCGCTTTTTTTCGCCCCGGCCTTTGGTGAGAACCTCTCGACCGAAGGATTGACGGAAAGAAATGTGTTTATCGGGGATATTTTTCACTGGGGAAATGCGCTGATTCAGGTCTCGCAGCCGCGCTCACCCTGCTTTAAGCTCAACTTCCACTTCACTATCAACGATATGTCTTCGCAGATGCAGACGAGTGGGCGCATTGGCTGGCTTTATCGGGTCATTACCGGGGGGAAAATCAGCGCCGACGCGCCGCTGGAACTGGCATCGCGGAACAGCGATGTGAGCGTCTACGATGCGGCCGCGATTGCCTGGCATATGCCGTTTGATGATGAGCAATATCGTCGCTTAATGTCTGCCGCTGGCCTCTCATCCAGTTGGACAAGAACGATGCAGAATCGGAGGAGTAGCGGCAAGATCGAGGATAATTCCCGACGTTTATGGGGTAAATAGCGGTTTCCCCTCACCCGATAAGGCGAGGGGAAATCCTCAGGTACGCTTATACAGCGGGATCCACAGTGTTAAGCGCAAACCGCCGAGCGGGCTGTCGTCGGCTTTCACCCAACCACGATGCTGCTGCATAGCGGTTTCAACAATGGCCAGTCCTAATCCCGTGCCGCCGGACGCACGATCGCGCGCTTCATCGGTACGGTAGAACGGGCGGAAGATCTGCTCGCGATCTTCCGGGCTAACGCCTGGGCCATCATCGTCCACGTTAATGGTGATGCCGTCTTTATCGACCGAGAAATTCACTTCAATTTTGGTGTGTGAATAACGCAGCGCGTTACGCACGATATTTTCCAGCGCGCTTTCCAGTGCGTTGGGGTTACCGTACAGCGGCCACGGGCCAGGCGGGAAATTCACCGTCAGAGACTTGCCCATCTGTTCCGCTTCGAACGCCGCGTTGTCGAGCACCTCATTCCACAGCTGATTGGCTTTGACCGTTTCGCTGACCAGCGCGTTTTTCTGCTGATTACGCGACATGACCAGCAGGTCGTTGATCATACTGTCCAGCCGCTGCGCTTCGGTTTCGATACGCTCCAGCTCTTTGCTCTCGCCGCTGCGACGACGCAACAGCGCGGTGCCGAGCTGCAATCGTGTTAACGGCGTCCGAAGTTCGTGAGAAATATCGGACAGGAGCCGCTGCTGGGCGGTCATCATTCGTTCCAGCGCCATCACCATCTGGTTAAAACTGGTACCGGCGGCAAGGAATTCTTGCGGTCCGGATTCCAGCTCAGGATGCTGTCGCAGGTTGCCCTGTGCCACTTCATCTGCCGCGTTTTTCAGCTTACGTGCGGGTTTTGCCAGGCTCCACGCCAGCCACAACAGCAGCGGCGAGCTAATCAGCATGGTGACAATCAGCAACAGTAATGGGCGGTCAAACAGCAGGTTGATAAAGTCAGACTGGGAACTGCTGGCAGGTCGAATAAGATAGAGCTGGTAATTGTCCTCACCGTCGCGAACGGAAAAAGGCCCTACCAGCTCTACCCGACCATACTTTTTCTTCTGCGGGTGATCAGAGTTATCCGCCTGACCAATAAAGTTGCGGATAATCTGCATTTCGTTGCGTTCGGCGCCGATTACGCGCCCTTCGCTGGTCACCAGCAGCAAACGTTGCCCCGGCGGGGCCCATTTGTCGATTGCACGAAACAGCCTGCGCCACCACATCAAATCGTTGGGTGGATCGTTGGCCAGTTCCGCTTCTACGTGCTGCTCAATCATCACGCCCTGACGTTGTTCGCTATCAAGCAACTCCGTCATCTGGCGGGAATCGAGCTTAGGTACCATCAGGACCAGCATCAGCACCAGTGCCAGCGTTAGCCAGAAAATGGCGAAGATGCGGGCGGTCAAACTTCCTATCATGAAGCGGATACCATCAAATAGCCCCGGCCACGCAAGGTTTTGAACCACGGATGGCCATCTTTGCGGTCCGGTAACTTACGGCGCAGGTTAGAGATATGCATATCAATTGCGCGGTCAAACGGGGTTAAGCGTTTACCCAGCACTTCCTGGCTTAAATGTTCACGTGAAACCACCTGGCCCAGATGCTGTGCCAGCAGATAGAGCAGGGTGAACTCCGTACCAGTCAGTTCCAGCGATTGCCCATCGAAACTGGCTTCCTGGCGACCCGGATTGAGACTCAGCCCGTCCACTTCCAGCGTCGGCGAGCCGTTGTCGGTATTCTGCTGCTGTTCGCTCCAGTGGGAGCGGCGCAGAATCGCACGGATACGCGCGACCAGTTCGCGGTCGTTAAACGGTTTTGGCAGATAGTCGTCCGCGCCCAGCTCAAGGCCGAGTACGCGATCCAGTTCGCTACCGCGTGCAGTCAACATAATAACGGGAGTCTGGTGTGTCTGGCGTAGCTCTTTAAGGGTATCGATACCGTTTTTCTTCGGCATCATGACGTCGAGCAAAAGCAAATCGATGCTGTCATCAAGGAGGTCGAGCGCCTGTTCCCCATCGTGGGCAACCAGCACGTTGAAGCCTTCCATGTCGAGCAGCTCTTTTAACAGGGATGTAAGCTCTCGGTCATCATCTACTAAAAGAATTTTATTCATTGTTTAAATACCTCCGAGGCAGAAATTACGTCATCAAGACTCGCTAATCCATGACTTTACGTTGTTTTACACCCCCTGACGCATGTTTGCAGCCTGAATCGTAGACTCATTATCGTTGATTCGCGACATAGAAAGTTTTTGGGAGCAAATGATGCGCAAAGTTACCGCTGCCGTCATGGCCTCAACACTGGCGCTAAGTGCTTTTAGCCAGGCTGCTGAAGTCGTAACAGGCGATAACTGGCACCCGACTGAGGGATTCGCGCAGCGTTCCAGTCAGAGCCATATGTTCGACGGTATACATTTAACCGAACATCAGCGTCAGCAGATGCGAGATCTGATGCAACAGGCAAGGCACGACCAGCCCCCTGTTAATGTTAGCGAAATGGAGACAATGCATCGCCTTGTCACCGCAGAAAATTTTGATGAAAACGCTGTGCGCGTTCAGGCCGAGAAAATGGCGCAGGAGCAGATAAGCCGTCAGGTTGAAATGGCGAAAGTCCGCAACCAGATGTATCACCTGCTAACCCCTGATCAGCAAGCGGTTTTGAAGCAGAAACATCAACAACGGATGATTCAACTGCGTGAAGTGACGCAGATGCAGCAAAGTTCACCGTTGAAAGTATTGAGTAGTAGCACCCAGCGTTCCCAGTAGTAAGTAGTAATGAACCCTGTTTTCCTTGCCATAGACACCATCCCTGTCTTCCCCCTCATGATGAGGGGGTTTTTTTTGCCCGAAATTCCGCTACCACCCCCCTCCGTCTCATCTGTGGCCTGCTGTTAATGGCAGTTTTTTCAATTTATTGATGCTGCGCATTGATTGACGCGCTGAAATAACACCATATGTTCTAAGGGAATTCTCCCGGTTCAGGCGAGGAAGGATAGCTGGTATGAATAAATGGATTCTGTCGCTCTGCTGTTGCGCCACGTTACTCCCGGCCATTGCCGTTGCACAAAGCGCTGACGATCAGCTGGCAGCGTTAAAAAAATGTCAGGAAGAGACCCAAAAAGACGCTCGCCTTGCCTGTTATGACAAAGCGTTACCTCCGGACGCTAGCCCGGCGGCAGAACCTGCGCTCGACAGCACGGGCAAATGGCGTATTGCCAGTAAAACCTCGCCCGTCGACGATTCTAAAAACGTCTATATCTCGTTGAACGCCAATGAGACGATCCGTTCTCCCTTTGGCGAGTCCATCACGCCGAGCTTGTATATTCTCTGCCGCGAGAAAAAGACCGAAATGTTTCTCAACTGGGATGTCTATCTCGGCCTGAATGAAACCCAGATGCTGTATCGGCTGGACAAGCAGAAAGCCGTCACTCAGGAGTGGGGGATTTTCACCGATACTAAAGCGGTGTTCTACCGTGGCAAAGACATCGATTTCATCAAGATGCTGGCGAAATCGACCAGCCTGTTCGTAAGAATCACGCCGTACAATGAAAATCCTGTGCAAACGACGTTCGATCTCACCGGGCTTGCCGAGGCGCTGAAACCGGTGCAGGCTGCCTGCGGCTGGAAGTAATCCGCTGCGGCAAAACTGAATTCAGACACCTGATTTTCCTCCGATTTAGTTGCCTTTCGTTATACTACCCACAGAACAGCGTGGGAGTATTTATGATTGAATCTTATGGGCGCCTGGTCAGCCGTGCGGCAATCGCCGCGACGATCATGGCGTCGTCATTATTGGTCATTAAAATTTTTGCATGGTGGTATACCGGGTCGGTCAGTATTCTGGCTGCGCTGGTGGACTCTCTGGTCGATATTGCCGCGTCGCTGACCAATTTACTGGTGGTGCGCTATTCGCTGCAGCCTGCGGACGACGAACATACCTTTGGCCACGGGAAAGCGGAATCACTGGCGGCGCTGGCGCAAAGTATGTTTATTTCAGGCTCGGCGTTGTTCCTGTTTTTAACCGGGATTCAGCATCTGGCGAGCCCCGAACAGATGCGCGCGCCCGGCATTGGTATCGTGGTGACGGTGATTGCGCTCATCAGTACTGTGATACTCGTCACTTTTCAGCGTTGGGTGGTACGAAAAACTCAAAGCCAGGCCGTGCGGGCAGATATGCTTCATTATCAGTCTGATGTTATGATGAACGGTGCAATTCTCCTCGCCCTGGGGCTGTCATGGTACGGCTGGCATCGGGCGGATGCGCTCTTCGCGCTGGGGATTGGCGTCTATATTTTGTACAGTGCGCTACGTATGGGTTATGAGGCGGTCCAGTCATTACTGGATCGGGCATTACCCGATGCCGAACGCCAGGAAATTTTCGATATTGTGACTTCCTGGCCCGGCGTAAGCGGCGCTCATGATCTTCGCACGCGGCAGTCAGGGCCGACCCGCTTTATTCAAATTCATTTGGAAATGGATGATAACCTTCCGCTGGTTCAGGCGCATATTGTGGCTGAACATGTGGAGCAGGCTATTCTGCAGCGTTTTCCGGGGTCAGATGTGATTATTCACCAGGATCCCTGTTCCGCGGTCCCTCAAGGACGATAAGCACATCAAGACTGTCGTATTTCGTTGTAAAAAAAGTGAGTCAGACCCGATTTTTGTGTATAAATTACCGCCATATGGTCTGACCTGAATCAATTCAGCAAGCAGTAGTTGATATAATATTGCAGCATAGATGTTTACTCCCGCGTGGAGTTTTTTGGCCAACAGAACATTATTTTTGCATTCCTAAGTTCAGAGGTAGTCATGATTAAGAAAATCGGTGTGTTGACAAGTGGCGGTGATGCGCCGGGCATGAACGCAGCAATTCGTGGCGTGGTCCGTGCGGCATTGACTGAAGGTCTGGAAGTGGCGGGTATTTACGATGGTTATCTCGGCCTGTACGAAGATCGCATGATTCAACTCGACCGCTATAGCGTGTCTGACATGATTAACCGTGGCGGTACATTCCTTGGTTCTGCCCGTTTCCCGGAATTCCGTGAAGAACATGTCCGCGCCGTGGCTATTGAGAACATGAAAAAACGCGGCATCGACGCGTTAGTGGTTATCGGCGGTGACGGCTCCTATATGGGTGCGAAGCGTCTGACTGAAATGGGCTTCCCGTGCATCGGCCTGCCAGGCACTATCGATAACGACGTCGCCGGTACCGATTACACCATCGGTTACTTCACCGCGCTGCATACCGTGGTAGAAGCGATTGACCGTCTGCGCGACACCTCTTCTTCTCACCAGCGTATTTCCATCGTTGAAGTGATGGGCCGCTACTGTGGCGACCTGACGCTGGCGGCGGCCATTGCGGGTGGTTGTGAATTTATCGTTCTGCCGGAAGTTGAATTCAGCCGTGAAGATCTGGTGGCGGAAATCAAAGCGGGCATCGCGAAAGGTAAAAAACACGCCATTGTGGCGATCACCGAGCACATCTGCGATATCGATGAGCTGGCGAAATACATCGAAACTGAAACTGAGCGTGAAACCCGTGCGACCGTTCTGGGCCACATCCAGCGCGGTGGTTCTCCGGTGCCTTACGACCGTATTCTGGCGTCCCGTATGGGCGCATACGCGATTGAGCTGCTGCTGCAGGGTCACGGCGGTCGTTGCGTCGGCATCCAGAACGAGAAAATGGTTCACCATGACATCATCGATGCCATCGAGAACATGAAGCGTCCGTTCAAAGGCGACTGGCTGGACTGCGCGAAAAAACTGTACTAATCACATTAAACGCCCTCTGATTCGAGGGCGTTTCTTTGCCCGTAGATATTCCCCAAAGTTATAGCCAATCTTTTTTTATTCTTTAATCATTGGATATCTTTCTGGCACGCTGAACACATCACAAATACATACACTGAGAGAGTGGGCGATGAATAAATGGGGCGTGGGGTTAACTTTGCTGCTGGCATCCGGCAGCGTTCTGGCAAAGGACATTCAGTTATTAAACGTTTCGTACGATCCAACGCGTGAATTGTACGAGCAGTACAACAAGGCGTTCAGCGCCCACTGGAAACAGGAAACAGGCGACAACGTCGTGATTCGCCAGTCGCACGGCGGCTCCGGCAAACAGGCGACCTCGGTTATCAACGGTATTGAAGCCGATGTCGTGACTCTGGCGCTGGCCTATGACGTTGATGCGATTGCTGAGCGCGGCCGTATCGACAAAAACTGGATCAAACGTCTGCCGGACAACTCTGCGCCTTATACCTCCACCATCGTTTTCCTGGTGCGTAAGGGCAACCCGAAACAAATTCACGACTGGAATGATTTAATCAAACCAGGTGTCTCTCTGATTACGCCAAACCCGAAAAGCTCCGGCGGCGCGCGCTGGAACTACCTGGCAGCCTGGGGCTATGCCCTGCACCATAACGGCGGTGATCAGGCCAAAGCACAGGAGTTTGTGAAGGCGCTGTATAAAAACGTTGAAGTGCTGGATTCCGGCGCACGCGGCGCTACCAGTACCTTCGTAGAACGTGGCATTGGCGATGTGCTGATTGCTTGGGAAAATGAAGCATTGCTGGCGACCAAAGAACTGGATAAAGACAAGTTTGAAATCGTGACCCCGAGCGAATCTATCCTCGCGGAACCGACGGTCTCCGTTGTGGATAAAGTGACAGAGAAAAAAGGTACCCAGAAAGTCGCCGAAGAGTACCTGAAATATCTCTATTCACCGGAAGGTCAGGAAATCGTAGCGAAAAACTTCTACCGCCCGCGTGACAAACAGGTCGCAGCGAAATATGACAGTGAGTTCCCGAAACTCAAGCTGTTCACCATTGATGAAGAGTTTGGTGGCTGGAACAAAGCCCAGCAAGAACACTTCTCTAACGGCGGCACCTTCGACCAAATCAGCAAACGCTAATCCATCTTCAGGCGGCCCTTTACGGGGCCGTTTTTCATTTTATTGCCACCGAACTGCGCTATGCTTCTTTTTCCTCCGTGAAAGGATAAGTCAATGAAGACAGTGCGCGTAATTATCATGGTGCTGGTCGTGGCAGTACTGCTGGCTGCGGTGCGCGGTGGGTATTGGTGGAATAGTCGGGATCGGGACGTATTGCGCCATATTGTGCTTGAGCAATGCGTGCCGAATCAGCGGGATAACCATTTACCCGCCCCTTGTGCCCAGGTCAATCTCGACAGTGGCTACGTGCTGCTTAAAGACCGTAATGGGCCGTTGCAATACCTGCTGATGCCAACGTACCGCATCAACGGCATCGAAAGCCCGCTGTTATTACAATCTCATACCCCCAACTTCCTCTGGCAGGCCTGGCAATCGCGCGGGGTGCTGGGCAAGACGCGGGGCACGTCGCTCCCGGATAACGCCCTTTCGCTGACGATCAATTCCCGGCTCGGACGTACTCAGAACCATTTTCATATCCATATCTCCTGCCTGCGGGAAGACGTGCGCCAGAAGCTCGATCAGGAAGCCTCGCGTATCAGCAGCCAGTGGCTGGCCTTTCCGGGCGGTATTCTTGGACATCCTTATCTGGCGCGTCGCGTGACGGAAGCCGAGCTGGTGCAGCGCAGCCCGTTCTTAATGCTGGCGGAAGAAGTACCGCAAGCGCGTGAACATATGGGGCGCTACGGCATGGCGATGGTACATCAGACCGATGGATCGTTTGTCCTGCTGGCAACGGAGCGGAATCTGCTTACACTTAACCGTGCTTCTGCTGAGGAAATTCAGGATCATCAATGTGATATCTTAAAATAGTCCCACCAGATTTGGCGTTTACTGGGCAAGCCTGTCGCCGTAGACTTGCTGAAAAATTCTACAGGAGACAGGTATGTCGCTCTGGTTTACTCACCCTCTGTTTCTGCCCTCTGTCATTATCGGCCTCACTATTGTGCTGTGGGCCACGTCGCTATTACCGGAATTCATCACGGCGCTGCTGTTTTTTGCCGCCGCGATGGTAGCGAAGATTGCACCGCCGGATATCATCTTCGGCGGTTTTGCGTCCTCGGCTTTCTGGCTGGTGTTCAGCGGTTTTGTGCTTGGCGTCGCGATTCGTAAAACGGGGCTGGCCGATCGTGCGGCGCGGGCGTTATCGGCGAAACTGACCGATTCGTGGCTACAAATGGTCGCAAGCGTCGTGCTGCTGAGCTATGCGCTGGCGTTTGTTATGCCGTCGAACATGGGGCGTATTGCCCTGCTGATGCCGATTGTGGCGGCGATGGCGGCCCGTGCGGGCATCAACGAAGGGACGCGATCCTGGTATGGGCTGGCGCTGGCGGTGGGCTTTGGTACCTTCCAGCTGTCGGCGACGATTTTACCTGCTAACGTGCCCAATCTGGTGATGAGCGGGGCCGCAGAAGGGTCCTACGGTATTCATCTCAACTACCTGCCGTACCTGCTGCTGCACACGCCGGTGCTGGGTATTCTGAAAGGCCTCATCCTGATTAGCCTCATCTGCTGGCTTTTTCCCGGGCAGCCGCATGCGCCAAAAGAGCAGGCGCCGCCTGAACCCATGAGCCGGGAGGAGAAGCGTCTTGCCTGGATGCTGGCCGTAGTCCTGACGATGTGGGTCACGGAGAGCTGGCACGGCATCGGCCCGGCCTGGACGGGTTTGGCTGCTGCCTGTATTACCCTGCTGCCACGCGTTGGCTTTATCAATGGCGAAGAGTTTTCCAGCGGGGTGAATATCCGCACCTGCATTTATGTCGCCGGGATCCTTGGGCTGGCCATTACGGTCACGCAAACGGGGATTGGCGCGGCGGTGGGGAACGCGCTGCTGCACATTATGCCGCTGGATCCGGCGCATCCCTTTACCAGCTTCCTGGCGTTGACCGGCACTACGACCGCGCTCAACTTCATTATGACGGCGAACGGTGTGCCCGCGCTCTTCACCACGCTGGCACAGAGTTTTTCTGATGCCACCGGCTTCCCGCTGCTGTCGGTGATTATGATTCAGGTGTTGGGGTATTCCACGCCGCTGCTGCCGTATCAGGCGTCGCCGATTGTGGTGGCGATGGCGTTGGGCAAGGTGCCTGCACGTTCGGGGATGCTGCTATGTATTGCGCTGGCGATTGCGACCTATCTGCTGTTACTGCCGCTGGATTATCTGTGGTTTAGCGTGCTGGGGAAATTGTAAAAAAAGCCCGGTGGCGCTAACGCTTACCGGGCCTACAATTTTTGGAGCGGGCTCGCTGCGCGCCACCCGCCGCAACAGCATTACGCCTGTTTAGCCGCTTCTGCAGCTTTAACGATCACCGCGAAAGCGTCAGCTTTCAGGGATGCACCGCCAACCAGCGCGCCATCGATGTCCGGTTGGGTGAACAGCTCAGCAGCGTTGGCAGCGTTAACGGAACCGCCGTACTGAATGATAACTTGCTCAGCCACTTTCGCATCTGCTTTAGCAATGTGATCACGGATGAATTTGTGAACCGCCTGAGCCTGAGCCGGAGTAGCGGATTTGCCGGTACCGATTGCCCATACGGGTTCGTAAGCGATAACCACGCCTTCGAATGCTGCCGCGCCCTGAGTTTTCAGAACGGCGTCGATCTGGCGTGCACACACTTCTTCGGTTTTGCCCGCTTCGTTTTCTGCTTCGGTTTCACCGATGCACAGAACCGGGATCAGACCTTGTTCTTTCAGAACGGCGAATTTTTTAGCGATAAGTTCGTCAGATTCTGCGTGGTAAGTACGACGCTCGGAGTGGCCGATAATGATGTACTGCGCGCCGATATCTTTCAGCATTTCAGCGGAAGTTTCGCCGGTGAATGCGCCAGACAGGTTAACGTCGACGTTCTGAGCGCCCAGAATGATGTGGCTGCCAGCAGCGGCTTGTTTAGCCAGGTCCAGGTACATCGCCGGCGGAGCGATAGCAACGCCACAACCGGTCACGCCAGCCAGCTCTTTACGCAGGTTAGCTACCAGTTCGTTTACCATATGGCGGCTGCCGTTCAGTTTCCAGTTACCCATCACTAAAGGATGTCGCATTTGAATTCTCCACGCTATAAGAGCGAATTTAAGTAAGATGTCTACCCGTCAGGGCAGTTTGGTCTGTGAAACAGTATAGAGATTCGTCACCCGAAAGGCTTTGCTTTTTGTCATTTATTGTCACCTTCAAGGCTTTCAGATAGCGCCAGCTTAATCGGTTCAACAGCGAAGGTCAGCCCCTTTTCGCCGTCATCTGCCACAACATAGCGAATAGCCCCTTCCGTTTCGGCGTACCAGAGCTTGTTTTTGCCGCTGTTCAGCAATTTTTGCAGCTTTTGCAGACTTTGCGCTTTGGTTAGCGTCGGCGAAAACGCGCGAATCAGCGCCGCCATGTACTCTTGGGATTTCGCTTTTGCCGCTTTTTGCTCTGGTCCTCGCACCGGCAGCCAGGTCATCTGCATGGATTTAATTTTCAACGTGCCGCGTTCCAGCGCCGTGGAGGCGTAGAGGTTGTCGTTAATTTTGGTCGCGGCGCGGGTTAGGCGTTCGGTATCGCTACGCGAATCGATCGCGCGGAATTCGTTGAGCTGCAGGTCAGGATTATCTTCGTTGAATTTTTCCCTGAACTGGCTAATGGATTGCTCGAATGTAGGTGCGCCCGGCAGCAGATACGGGGCCGCCGCCGCAGGTGGCGTGTCCTCTGCGATGGCATACTGGTTGATAAAGAGCACCGTAAACAGGAGCCACCAGGTTTTCATCAATATCGTCCTCACTTCACTTTGTTCACGATTAAAACGATAACAGTCTGGCTTGTCAAAAACTCACGCGACCAGGGTAAACTACGTAGTACTACAATTAAAGGAACCTTACATGGGTATTCAGCAGTGGTTGTTCTCATTTAAAGGCCGCATTGGTCGTCGTGACTTCTGGATCTGGACCGTTCTCTGGGTGCTGGTGATGACGGTATTGTTTTACGCGGTCAGTTTCGATCTCTTAGCCAGCCAAAATGCCGCGTTTATGCTGGTTTGCCTGCTCTGGCCGACCGCGTGTGTGATTGTGAAACGACTGCATGACCGGAATAAGTCCGGCAGCTGGTCGTTGTTATTTATTCTTGCCTGGATGCTGCTGGCGGGGCACTGGGAAATTCTGGGCGGTACCTGGCAATGGGTGGTTGGCCGTTTCGTGCCGGTGCTGATTATGGTGACGATGCTCATCGACCTGGGCGCGTTTATCGGCACCCAGGGTGAGAACAAGTTCGGCAAGGATACGCTTGACGTGCAGTACCGCTGATCACCAGTAGTGTTCAGCCGTGATGTGGCCCGGACGGCGGCGGAGATGTTTCGCCATCTGCCGGGTCTCTTTCAGTAACTGCTGTGTGTCGCGCACCATCTGCGGGTTGCCGCACAGCATCACGTGGCTAGTGTCGGTGTTCATCGGCAATCCCACCGCCTCTTCCAGCGCGCCGCTCTCAATCAGCGCAGGTACACGTCCGGTAAGCGAGCCGGAGACCGTTTCCCGGCTGACCACCGTCTGAATCCGCAATTTGCCTTCATAGCGCTGCTGAAGCTCAAGCATCAGCGGCAGATAGCTTAAATCTGCGGCGTAACGCACCGCATGCACCAGCACCAGATTGTTGAAACGCTCGAGATCTTTGCCTTCCTGCAAAATTGACAGATAGGGGCCAATCGCCGTCCCGGTCGCCAGCATCCACAGGGTATCGCAATCCGGTATTTCCTCGAGGACAAAGAACCCGGCGGCTTCGCTGACGATCAAGATGTCATCATCAGGCTGTAGCGCGGCAAGACGTGGGCTGAGCTTTCCTTCCGGGACGGTGACAAGATAGAACTCAAGATCAGGATTCCCCGGCGCATTGACGTGAGAGTAAGCGCGCTGTACCCGCTCGCCGTCGATTTCAAGGCCCAGCTTGGCGAACTGTCCGGCGGTGAAGGGAAGAATAGGGGCATGAACGGTCAGGCTGAATAACGCGTCGGTCCAGAACTCGACTTTAACGACTTTTCCTGTAACCCAGTCGGCCATGATTTTCTCCTGTTCAGAATCATTGCCTTATCTTCGTCGTGAATGGGGAGGATTTCCAGTCCGCATAATCTGGAAAGCTCTCCCCGACAAATTCACTTACAGTATATGCGTCTGTACGTCCGGGTCTTTGCGGTCCAGGTAGTGAATGGACTGGATGCGGCGGATGGTGCGCGATTTCCCGCGAATCAACAGGGTCTCGGTGGTGGCGATGTTGCCTTTACGGGTGATGCCATACAGCAGGTCGCCTTTGGTGATCCCGGTTGCCGAGAAAATCACGTTGTCGCTGCGCGCCATGTCATCCAGACGCAGCACCTTACCGGCTTCGATACCCATTGCCTGGCAGCGTGCCAGCTCATTTTCCCCGATACGACGGTTCTCTTCGCTGTCGCCTTTCACGTGATGACGAGCCAGCAGGCGGCCCTGCATGTCGCCATCCAGCGCGCGGATAACGGCGGCAGAAACCACACCTTCAGGCGCGCCGCCAATCCCGTAAAGCACATCGACTTCGCTGTCCGGCATGCAGGTCAGAATGGAAGCGGCAACGTCGCCGTCCGGAATTGCGAAAACGCGCACGCCGAGTTGCTGCATTTCAGCGATGGTGCCGTCATGACGCGGTTTAGCGAGGATCGTGACCGTCAGCTCGCTGAGTGGTTTACCCAGTGCGGTGGCGACATTGCGCAGGTTATCGGCCAGCGGCAGATTCAGGTCGATAGCGCCTTTTGCGCCTGGGCCGACAATCAGCTTTTCCATGTACATATCCGGCGCATTGAGGAAGCAGCCTTGATCGCCCACCGCCAGTACCGCCAGCGCGTTAGCCTGACCCATGGCGGTCATGCGGGTGCCTTCAATTGGGTCAACGGCGATATCCACCGCGTCACCTTTGCCGGTGCCGACCTTTTCACCGATGTAAAGCATCGGGGCTTCGTCGATTTCCCCTTCGCCAATCACAATGGTGCCGTCGATATTGACCTGGTTAAGCATAATGCGCATAGCGTGAACGGCTGCGCCGTCAGCGGTATTTTTGTCGCCGCGCCCTAACCACTTATAGCCAGCCAGCGCCGCTGCTTCGGTCACGCGGGAAAATTCAATGGCAAGTTCTCGTCTCATTGCATACTCGTGAAGTCAAAGAAATTGCGCGAAGTTTAACACAGAGAGGGGAGTGTGGTGCGGTCGGGTGCGGTGTTGCCTGAGGCCCTCACCCCGGCCCTCTCCCTCAGGGAGAGGGAGAAAACAGAGGTGAGGGTGAGGGGATTACTCGTCGTGATCTTCCCACGCCAGCGCGCGTTTCACGGCTTTTTTCCAGCCGCTGTAACGTACGTTACGCTCGGTGGTTTCGATGCTTGGGCGGAATTCGCGCTCAATGACCGCTTTTTCCTGCAGCTCGTCCAGGTTCTGCCAGAAGCCCACCGCCAGACCGGCCAGGTACGCTGCGCCCAGCGCCGTCACTTCACGCACTTCCGGACGTTCTACGCGGGTGCCCAGAATGTCGGACTGGAACTGCATCAGGAAGTTGTTGGCTACCGCACCGCCGTCCACGCGCAGGGCGTGCAGACGAATGCCGGAGTCAGCCTGCATTGCTTCCAGAACGTCACGCGTTTGATAAGCAATGGATTCGAGGGTTGCGCGGATGATGTGGTTTGAGTTCACACCACGGGTCAGGCCGAAGATCGCGCCACGTGCATACGGGTCCCAGTACGGTGCGCCCAGGCCGGTGAAGGCCGGCACTACGTATACGCCGTTGGTATCTTTCACTTTGGTGGCGAAATATTCAGAGTCGAACGCGTCGCTGATCAGTTTCATCTCGTCGCGCAGCCACTGAATAGATGCGCCCGCCATGAACACGGCACCTTCCAGTGCGTAGTTCACTTCGCCACTTGGGCCGCAGGCGATAGTGGTCAGCAGGCCATTTTCTGATTTCACCGCTTTCTCGCCGGTGTTCATCAGCATAAAGCAGCCGGTACCGTAGGTATTTTTCGCCATCCCTTCTTTCACGCACAGTTGGCCGAACAGGGCCGCCTGCTGGTCACCGGCGATCCCGGCGATAGGAATACGGGTACCGCCTTTACCACCGATGTTGGTCTGACCGTAGACTTCGGAAGACTTACGTACTTCCGGCAGCATGGCGCGCGGGATGTCCAGCGCGTCCAGCATTTTGTCATCCCAGTCCAGATCGTGGATGTTGAACAGCATGGTACGGGAGGCGTTGGTGTAATCGGTCACGTGTACACGGCCCTGGGTCATTTTCCAGATAAGCCAGGTATCAACGGTACCGAACAGCAGTTCGCCACGTTTTGCACGCTCACGGGAGCCTTCGACGTGGTCGAGGATCCACTTCACTTTGGTACCGGAGAAGTACGGGTCAACCACCAGGCCGGTGGCGCTACGCACGTAGTCTTCCATGCCATCACGCTTGAGCTGCTCACATATTTCAGCTGTACGACGACACTGCCAGACAATGGCGTTGTAAATCGGCTTCCCGGTTTCGCGCTCCCACACCACGGTGGTTTCACGCTGGTTGGTGATACCAATCGCGGCGATTTCATCTGAATTGATGTCCGCTTTCGCCAGCACTTCTACCAGCGTGGAGCTTTGGGTTGCCCAGATTTCCATTGGGTCATGCTCAACCCAGCCTGGCTTAGGATAAATTTGTTCGAATTCGCGCTGTGAAACGCTGATGATGTTGGCGTCATGATCCATTACGACGGCGCGGGAGCTGGTGGTACCCTGGTCCAGCGCAACGATATATTTCTTTTCAGTCATGATTTATGTCCCGTAGTCACATTACAGCGGAGCTTTTTGTTGTGAAGTCGTGGTGGCGGTGTCTTTGTCATCTTCCACAGCACAAACGTCACACGGTAAATTACGGCCAATCAGTTTACGATAACCGAAGGCACCCAATGCTGCGCCGACAATCGGCCCAAACAGCGGTACGAGGAAGTAAGGAATGTCTTTCCCACCGGTGAAGGCTACGTTACCCCAGCCTGCCAGCCAGGCGAACGTTTTCGGTCCGAGGTCACGCGCTGGGTTCATCGCAAACCCGGTCAGCGGCCCCATAGAGGCACCAATAACAGCAATCAGCAGGCCAATCAGCAGCGGTGCCAGCGGGCCACGAGGAATCCCGTTGCCGTCGTCGCCCAGCGCCATGATGACGCCCATCAGAACCGCCGTAATCACCATCTCAACAGCGAAAGCCTGGAAGAAGTTGATGTGCGGGTTAGGATAGGTTGAGAAAATGCCTGCCAGATCGATACTTTCGACGCTACCACGCACCATTTGGTGGGTTTGTTCGAAGTCGATGAAAAGATTGTAATAAAGCCCGTAAACAAGTGCAGCCGCGCAGAATGCGCCAGCAAATTGAGAAACAATGTAAGGTACGACTTTGCGCCCGTCAAAGCAGGCAAACAGCCACAATGCAATGGTCACTGCCGGGTTAAGGTGTGCGCCGGAAACCCCTGCGGTCAGGTAGATGGCCATCGCCACGCCCAGACCCCAAATGATACTGATTTCCCACTGTCCGAAGCTGGCACCTGCTACTTTAAGTGCCGCAACGCAGCCCACACCGAAGAAAATCAACAACCCGGTACCGAGAAATTCGGCGATGCACTGACCTTTTAAGGTTGAGGTTTGACTCATAATCGGATCCTGCAAAGAGTTTAATGGTTATAGTTTGCATGGAGAGAGAAGACTCCAGGATGTCGTGTAGACATACTGTTAATTTATCGTTAACGAGCAAAAACGAGAAATATCGAAATCAAAATGTGTGTACTACGTCAATAAAATGAGCGTTTTCGCGCGATGAGGCGCGTTTGCGAAGGAATGCGAAGTGTGAGCTGAATCATTTTAGTAACCCTCAATTTAACAACTTAGTGAGGGGATGCGCAATTACACCAGGTATAGACTGAAAAGTGTTGCAAAGCGCGATCTGCGCGGGTTGTCGCTGGACAGTGACGAAAGGGCTTCATACAATCGGGGACCAGGGCCGTGCGCTAAATACATAAAGGCGTCGCCGTTCACGGAACGCGGATTTACCCGAGTGGTAGATACCCATCAACGCCTTGCAATTCAGGAGAGGTATGACGATGTCATTAGAAGTATTTGAGAAGCTGGAAGCGAAAGTACAGCAGGCGATTGATACCATCACGCTGCTGCAGATGGAAATCGAAGAGCTGAAAGAGAAGAACAACACGTTGTCCCAGGAAGTTCAGTCCGCGCAGAATGACCGCGAAGAACTGGCCCGTGAAAACAACCAGTTGAAAGAACAGCAGCATGGCTGGCAGGAGCGTTTACAGGCACTGCTAGGCCGTATGGAAGAAGTCTGATTACGCTTCATCTTTCGTGCCGTAGCGGTGTTGGCTGCGCTCACTCACCCCAGTCACATAGTTTTCTATGTTCCTGGGGACTCGCTTACTTGCCGCCTTGCTGTAACACGGAATATCTTGCGTAATTGCTTCGGCTAACGCTTTTGTAGGTCGGATAAGCGAAGCGCCATCCGACAACGAAATAAGAAGGGCACCTGAGGGTGCCCTTTTGTTTATGCCGACTTCCCGACGCTTCCCCACACCAGCTCGCCCTGATGGAAGGTTGCCGTGCGGGGCGAAATTCGCGCGACCGCTTTGGCGGAGCAGTACGCCGCCGCCAGCACAAAGCTGGCCTCATCCTGCGCGTTTGGCCAGACGCGCTCGCCTTTATCATTGAGCGGCAAGATATCCCCGGTTGCGATTCCGAGCGCGCGAGACAGCGTTTGCTCATTCGGGCGGATATAGAGCTGTGCGTACAGATTGGCTTTTTCCAGCATGTCGCCCAGCCCGTAAGGCGACCAGTGGTCGATCACGCTGTCGGTTCCGGTCATCACAAATACCCCTTTCTCGCGCAGCTGCTTAAGCGGCATATGCAAGGTGCCAGTTGGCACGGTAGAGGCAATCGTCACCTGCTGCGCCGCCATGCGCGTGGCGAGTTCATCCACCTGCGGTTCGTTGAGCGTCGCCAGGCCAAAGGCGTGGCTGATCGTGAGTTTGCCTTTCAGTGCGGGCGTTTTCTCAACCATTTCAACCATATAATTCACCGCCGCCACGCCAGCTGGGCTGGTTTCATGCAGATGAATGTCGACCCCTTTGTTGCAGTCGAGCGCAATCTGAAACATGGTGTCGAGCGACTTTTCCATCGCACCGTCTACGCTGGTGGGGTCGAGCCCGCCCACATAGTGCGCCCCGGCCTGCATGACTTTGCGCATCAGCGGTTCCGATTTTGACAGCAGCAGCCCGTGTTGCGGAAACGCCACGATCTCACAGCGAAAACCAGACCGACGACGCTCAAGCACCGCCTGCAGGTTCTGCAGATTTTTCAGCCCGGAAGTCGGTTCAATATTGCAGTGGCTGCGGGCAATGGTGGAGACTTTTGATTGCAGCAGGTCGATAAGCTTCCCGGCGCGCTCCTGGGTGTACGGCTGGAGTTCCGGCAGCAGTGTTTGCTCAAGGCGAATCATATCCTGGATGGTGGTGCCCGTCGGGCGGTTCAGCGCACGCCACGGCCCGCCGTAGAAGGTTTTATCCAGGTGAATGTGCATATCGCGCATGGCGGGTAGCATCAGCATGCCGCCAGCATCGTAGCGGGGAAGGGTGGCGTTCGCGTGCTGTTGGTTTTCGCTCAGCGCGACGATTTTACCGTTGTTGATTTCGAGCGTTTTCAGCGCGGTTTGGGTATGCACTGCCGTTTGGCCTTCATACTCGAAGCCGGTTTCCAGCAGCACGTTATCAAGGTAGTAATGTTTATCCGTCAATGTCATCGCGGTATGTGCATCATCACAGACTGAGGGGGATTTTGCTGCATACGCGACAGATCCGGTTGCGCCAAACAGCGCGCAGGCGGTGGCGATTTTACCGCTCTGGCTGAGAAATTCGCGGCGGCTTTTATGGTCAGTCATCTTCTCTTCCTTTTGTGGCGGCTCAGACGTTCACAATGTGCGTACCCGTTTCACCGCGTAGCGCGGCAGGCAGTCCGGTGAGGTGACTTGCAGCGCATCCCGCTGAGTTTCATTGAAAAACGCGCCAATCGGTTTGGTGGGGTGGGTAAAACCGGCGTCGGCGGCGTCCACTTCCACCTGCGTCACCACCGTGACCGCCTTCTGCTCGCCTCGCTGGCTCAGCAGGTTGTTGAGCGCCTGCTGGATGAGATAGCCGATACCGCCCTGGGTATCCGCCACGCAGTTTGCCAGCGGTGTTAAGGGCAGCCCTTTCCGCTCATGGGCGATCTCTGCACGGCGTAAATCCAGCCCGACCTGCGGGCCGTTGCCGTGCGTCAGGACGATGTCAAAGTCCGAGGCCAGCATCTCCAGCACCGACTCGGCGACTTTTTTTACGGCTTCAGATTGATACTCTACGGACTGGCTGGCGTTGTCTTTGATAATGCTGTTACCGCCAATGGCAACCACCACGAGTTCTTTCATGTGTTTTCCTTGAGTAAGGTGCGCTCTGATCCCCTCACCCTAGATAGTGTCGTCACAAGATTTTAGCCCAGAGAGCGATGCATCTGATCTGGACGGCAGCGAGAAATGAGGCCG